>NZ_JBEYUZ010000002.1:240528-499567 GCF_040643755.1 Streptomyces sp. NPDC047079 | reverse complement strand
CGCCGCCCACGCATTCCTCACCGAACAGCGTCTGGCCCCAAAAGCCGATACACCGGACTCACCCTCTACCAGACCCTCGACGCCATCCAGGACCTGCTGAACTGCTGGACCGGCACCTGCACCACCTGCCACCGCCCCCTGCCCCGAACGTCTACCACCAGCCCAGACACAAGAACCAGAGCAACCTAACGGAGTCCTACTAGTGCTGTGATCGGAAAGGTGTGCCGGAAAGCTCGCGGCGTCCGGTGCAGGGGGCGCCTCCCGGCGGTGACTGGTGGAGCATCGCAAGGCGGAGCATCGGCCGCGTACTTGATGTACTCGGGTGATGCGACAACGCGGCGAGGTGCCGTGCCATGCGTCGCGAGCCGTTGCCTTTCCGGTCGCAGCACCTAGGTCCGGCCGGAACGCGGCTGCTCAGGCGGCGATCACCGCCGCCGTGGTGCGACCGCCGTCCACATCGAGGGTGATCCCGTGGACGAACCCCGCCTCCTGCGAGGCCAGGTAGACAGCGGCCTGGGCGATGGCCTCGGGGGTACCGACCGACCCGGCCGGGGTGCCCCTCATCATGGCCCCGGCGGGATGGCTGTCCTCTCCACCGGCCGGGGCCTCGAGGATCACACCGGGGGAGATGGCGTTGACGCGAACCCCGCTCGGCCCGAACTCCGCGGCCCAGGCCCGGGTGAGCGTCTCCAGCGCGCCCTTGGTGGAGCTGTAGAGCGTGCCGATCGGGATGCCCAGCCGGGCGACCCACGAGCCGAGGTTGATGACGGCACCTCCCCCGGCCGCGGCCATGGCGGGGGCCACGGCCGCCGTCAGGAAGAAGGGTGCCTTGACGTTCACCGCGAAGACCCGGTCGAATGTCTCCTCGTCGGTCTCGGGAGTGGGCGGCCCGGGGTAGACGCCCGCGTTGTTGACGAGAACGTCCAGGCGTCCGCCGAGTGCGTGACGGGCCTCGTCCGCCAGTCGGCGGGATGCGGCGGGGCTGCCGTCCAGGTCGGCGGCGACGAAATCGGCGAGCCCGCCCCGGGAGCGGATCTCGGCCACGACCGCCTCTCCCCGTTCGCGGTTGCGCCCGGAGACGACGACATGTGCCCCCTCCGCGGCGAAGGCCACGGCGATGGCGCGGCCGATGTTGCTGGTCGCCCCGGTGACCAGGGCGGTCTTGTGCTGCAAGCGTGCGGTCATGATCTTCGGACTCCCTCGGTGCGGATGGAACGCGGTCCACCTTGCGTCGCAAAAAATGGACTAGCAAGTCCAATCTGGACCGTCCGCCCGTAGACTGGACTCCAGGGTCCAGTTTTCGGGAAGGTGCGCCCCATGACAGGCACGCTGACAGTCAAGGGCCGGGCCACGCGGACCCGGATCATCCAGGGCGCGGCCGAGGTGCTCCGCGAGAAGGGCGTCCCACTGGCGACGCTCGACGACGTGATGGCACGGACACGGACCAGCAAGAGCCAGCTGTTCCACTACTTCCCCGGCGGCAAGGACGAACTGCTGCTGGCGGTGGCGGAGTTCGAGGCCGAGCAGGTACTGGAGGACCAGCAGCCCTACCTGGGATGCCTGGACTCCTGGGAGGCCTGGGAAGGGTGGCGGGACACCGTGGTGCGGCGGTACGAGGAGCAGGGCGACCACTGCCCGCTGGGCTCGCTCTCCCTGTACGTCGGCCGGACCATGCCCGGCGCGCGGGCCGTGGTGGTCGCCCTGATGAACCGCTGGCAGGCGAGCCTGGCCGCGGGGGTCCGGGCCATGCAGCAGGCCGGACACCTACCCGGCAGCGTCGATCCGGAGGAGACGGCCGCGGCTCTGCTCGCCGGTGTCCAGGGCGGTGTCGCGATCCTGCTCTCCACCGGCCGGTCCGACCATCTCCGCGCGGCCCTGGACTGGGGAATCGCCCGCCTCCGGGCCGCTGCCCAGGAGTCGTGAGCCACGGCGCAGCCCCAGGGCGCTCCGGATGCGTCCGCGCTCCGGCAGGCGAGCCCCTCCGGCGTCCTGCGACACCACCCCCTTCACCGGCCAACGATTAGCCCACCTGGCCGCGGGCGGCGGCGGTGCTGGCCGGTCTCCCGGTTCCTGCGTGCTTCCATCCCGTCAGGAGGCACACATTGATGGCTCAGCACCAACAGCGGGATCCCGGGCCGCGCACCGGTATGTCACGGCGACGGATGGTGGCCGCGGCCACCATCGCGCCGCTGCTGGCCGCAGCAGCGGCGGGCGTCGGCGCCCGGTACACCGGGACGACGAAGGAGCGGAGCCGGGAGCTGATCCGTCCCGTGCCCACCGCCCTGTCGGACTGGAAGGGCGTCGCCGAGGCGCTCGGCCGGACGGGCGACATGAAGCGGAACCTTATGTACCACACGGGTTTCGCCCGCCGGGACCTCGCCGTGTTCTCCCACGGGGTCCACGTCAAACCCGCGCTCGCCCTGGCGTCCCACATGGCCTTCGTCCGCTATGCCGACGGCGGCACGATGGTGATGGGCGACATGGTGGTCATCGAGGCCGAACTCCAGGGGTTCGTCGACGTCCTGCACCGGCAGGGCATCGAGCAGACCGCGCTCCACAAGCACCTGCTCGCCCAGAGCCCCGACGTCTGGTGGGTGCACGTCCACGCCCACGGCCACGACCCGGTGGCCCTCGCCCACAGTCTGCGCGCGGCGCTCGACCGCACCGGCACCCCGCCCCCGGGGCAGGCCCCGCCCCCTGCCGTGCCGCGCCCCGTCGACCTGGACACCGCCGGCATCGACGCCGCCCTGGGCGTCAGGGGCAGCGTCGACGACGGGATCTACAAGAGCCTCTTCGTCCGCCGGGAGACCGTCAGCGACGGCGATCTGATCCTGCCGCCGGGCCTGGGGTCGACCACCGCGCTGAACTGGCAGCCGCTGGGCGGTGGCCGGGCCGCCGTCAGCGGCGACTGCTGCCTCGTCGCGGAGGAGGTGCAGGACGCCCTCGGCGCCCTGCGGCGGGCCGGGGCCGAACTCGTCGAACTGCACCACCACGGCCTGCGGGACGAACCCCGACTGTTCTTCGCCCACTTCTGGGCCGTCGGCGACGCCCTGAAACTCGCCCGGGGCCTGCGCTCCGCGGTGGCGGCCACCAATGTCAGGCCGCTGACGGAGGACTGACGGGCGCACGGAGAACGGCCGGCAGGCGCACGGAACGAGAAGGCCGCTGGAAACGGAGACCCGCACGATGACCCCAGGCAACGAACCCCTCATGTGCCCGTTCGACTTCAGCGAGGGCCTGGAGTTCGATCCCTCGCTCGCCAAGCTCATGGCCCGCGACTCCCTCACCCGTATCCGGCTGCCGTACGGCGACGGCGACGCCTGGCTGGTCACCGGGTTCGAGGGGGTGCGGCAGGTGACCAGCGACCAGCGGTTCAGCCGGGCGGCGATCATCGGCACCGACTATCCCCGCCTCACGCCGGAGCCGATCGTCTCCCCCGAGTCCATCAATGTGATGGACCCGCCGCACAGCAGCCGCCTGCGCCACCTCGCCTCCCAGGCGTTCTCCCAGCGGCAGGTGGAGCGTATGCGGCAGCGCATCACACGGCTCGCGGACAGCCTGCTCGACGAGATGGAGGCACAGGGGCCACCGGCGGACCTGGTGCAGCATCTGTCGAACCCGCTGCCCCGGCGCACCATCTTCGACGTTCTCGGGATCCCCGAGGACGACTGGGACCGGATGCAGGAGTACGTCCACCAGCTGCTCGCCACCGGCCCGGACAGCCGTGAGACGGCCGCGGCGGCCAAGGCCGAGCTGCGGAGGTACTTCGGCGAACAGGTCGAACAGCGGCGGCGTGCCCCCGGTCCCGACCTGATCAGCGCGCTGGCCGCGGCGAGGGAGGGCGAGGACGCGCTGGACGACCAGGAGCTGGCGGTCATGGCGCTGACGCTGGTGCTCAGCGGCCAGGACACGGCCACCTGCCAGATCAGCGACATCGTCTACCTGCTGCTGACCCGTCCCGCGCTGACGGAGCGTCTGCGCAGCGGTCCGGAGGCCCTTCCGGCCGTGCTGCACGAGATCCTGCGCTACATCCCCTTCCGCAAGGGGGTCGGCATTCCCCGGGTGGCGCTGGAGGACGTGGAGATCGACGGGGCGAGGATCCGGGCGGGCGACTACGTCCATGTGTCGTACCTGACGGCTAACCGCGACCCGGAGCGCTACCCCGACCCGGACGTCATCGACCCTGACCGCCCCACCATGCCCCATATGACCTTCGGCTGGGGCGGCCACCGGTGCATCGCCGTACCGATGGCCATGGCGGAGCTGGAAGTGGCCATCGGGCGGCTCCTGGAACGCTTCCCGGAACTGCGGCTCGCGGTACCGCCGGGGGAGATCCGCTGGGACACGGAGACGATCCGCCGCTTCCCGCTGGAGCTGCCGGTGGAGTGGTAGGGCGGCTCGACCCGCGCGTACGGCGTCGGCGGCGTCCGGCAGCAGGCCGTTCGCCCCGGCGGGTCCTGGGGCCCCGGCGCGAGGAGCCCGCTCCCGCGGCGGATCTCTCCGTCACCGCCCGGAAGCGCGGTGTGCCCTTGGAGGGCCGCGGGGCGCAGGGAGGGGCGTGCGGGACGGCCGAGGACAGTCGGCTGAAAAGGATGTGCGCGAAAAAAGCAGGAGCCCCCTGCGCCGGATGGCGCGCGGGGCTCCTTGGGTACTGCTGTCCGTTCCGGATCAAGCATCGGACTCAAAGGGCCGGGCGGGCCGTGAGCCGAAGGCCTGGAACCGAAGACCGAAACTCCGGGTCAGCGACTCAGATGGCCGTGACGTTCTCCGCCTGCGGGCCCTTGGGGCCCTGGGTCACGTCGAAGCTCACCTGCTGGTTCTCCTCAAGCGAGCGGAAGCCGTTCGCGTTGATCGCGGAGTAGTGGACGAAGACGTCGGGGCCGCCGCCTTCTTGGGCGATGAAACCAAAGCCCTTTTCGGCGTTGAACCACTTCACGGTTCCGGTAGCCATAAGCCCTCCTTGGGCCCAAAGGGTTGCCCTGCTCCAGAACCTGCAAGTGTGAAAACTGAAGCGCCGCACAACTGCATGTCTCTGAAAACGACGAGAGCCCGCGGTCACATGCTCCGCAGGCTCTGTACTGCAAGGAAACCAAACTGCAACTTGCGGCGAGCCTAGCATGCGGGCAGCCGAAAGCAACAGAGGCCAAGATCACTTCACCTGAAAGTTTGAACGGGTGTGAGCTGAACTGGCGACTCAGTGTCGCATGCTGGACCCAGGGGTTGACACCAAGGATCCGGGAGGTGTCCGAAGTTGCTCGGGGGCCCTGAAGCCGGCACCGTACCGCACGGGGTCTAGTCTCGCGATGTGGACAATTCTCGCACCCGGCCGCGCGTCGGCCACATCCAGTTCCTGAACTGCCTGCCCCTGTACTGGGGGCTCGCGAGAACCGGAACGCTCCTGGATCTGGAGCTGACCAAGGACACCCCCGAGAAGCTCAGCGAGGGACTGGTCCGGGGAGATCTGGACATCGGCCCGATCACCCTGGTCGAGTTCCTCAGGAACGCCGACGACCTGGTCGCCTTCCCCGACATCGCGGTCGGCTGCGACGGCCCCGTGATGTCCTGCGTGATCGTCTCCCAGGTCCCGCTGGACCAGCTCGACGGCGCCCGCGTCGCCCTCGGCTCCACCTCACGGACCTCCGTACGCCTCGCCCAGCTGCTGCTCGCCGAGCGCTACGGGGTGACGCCGAACTACTACCCCTGCCCGCCCGACCTCAGCCTGATGATGCAGGAGGCGGACGCCGCGGTCCTCATCGGCGACGCCGCCCTGCGCGCCAACCTCCTCGACGGCCCGCGCTACGGCCTGGCCGTGCACGACCTCGGCGCGCTGTGGAAGGAGTGGACGGGCCTGCCGTTCGTCTTCGCGGTGTGGGCCGCCCGCCGCGACTACCTGGAGCGCGAGCCCGACGGCACCAGGCGGGTGCACGAGGCGTTCCTTGCCTCCTGCAACCTGTCCCTGGAGGAGGTCGGCAAGGTCGCCGAACAGGCGGCCCGCTGGGAGGCCTTCGACGCGCGGGTGCTGGAGCAGTACTTCACTACGCTCGACTTCCGCTTCGGGGCCCCGCAGTTGAAGGCGGTCGCCGAGTTCGCCCGGCGGGTCGGGCCGACCACGGGCTTCCCGGCGGACGTGAAGGTCGACCTCCTGAAGCCGTAGCGCGCGCCGCCCCGCAGTGGAGTCGTACGAAACCCGACTCCACGCACGGGAAAGGTCAGGCAGCCCGCCGCCAGGCCCACTCGGGGAAGGCTCCGGGCGCATACCCTGTGCCCGTGGATCTGGACCTCTGGGTGGCCCTCGGAGCCACGGTGTGGGGTGCGGGCGTCGGGGTGCTGGTGCCCCGGGCCGCGTACCGGCTCTGTGTCGAGCCCGAGAAGCCATGGCGGGACCGGTGTCCGGAGGGGCATCCGATCGACGGCTGGCTCGGCCGGGCCCGGTGCGCCGACGGGCGGGCGTACGGACCCGGGACCGCCTTCGTGTGCGCGGTGACCGCAGTGGTGTGCGCCGCCCTCGCCCTGGCCACCGGCACGCGCCCCGAGCTGGCCGTCTGGCTGCTGCTCGCCCCTGCCGGCGTACTGCTCGCGATCGTGGACTTCCGGGTGCAGCGGCTGCCGGACGTGCTCACCCTGCCGCTCGCGGCCGCCGCCCTGGTCCTGCTCGCCGCCGCGGCGGCCCTGCCCGGGCACGCGGGCCACTGGCGCACCGCGCTCCTCGGCGCCCTCGTCCTCGGCGGCGCGTACTGCGTGCTCTTCCTCGTCAACCCGAACGGCATGGGCTTCGGCGACGTCAAGCTCGCCCTCGGGCTCGGCGCGGTCCTCGGCTGGTACGGCTGGCCGACCGTGGTCCTCGGCACCTTCACCGGGTTCCTCCTCGGCGGGCTGTACGGGCTCGGGCTCGTGCTGGCGCGCCGGGCCGGGCGGCGCACCGCGATCCCCTTCGGGCCGTTCCTGATCGCCGGCGCCTTGGCGGGGCTGCTGACCGGCGCGGGCCATGGCGTCTGAGCGGTGACGATGGGTCGGCGGCAGCGCACGGGCGCGCGAAGAGGCATCGAGCGGCGGCATCGGCGCACGCTCGGGAAAGTGTCCGGCCGATGACGTGGAACCCACGGCGGCCGCGGCCTGACGTCGGCCCGGCGAAACCCCTGGCGTAGGCTGGTTCGGTCCGTCCACCCGTCTCCCACCACCCTTGTTCCGCATGCGCTTCGCGCCTGAACTACCTCCTTACGAAAGGGACGCCCGGTGACCGAGAAGGCCGACCTCACCTCTTTTGATGTCACAGCCGTCCTCGACCGGGCCGCCGCCGGTGGGCGGATCACCCCCGAAGAGGCCCTCGTCCTCTACCGCGACGCCCCGCTGCACGCGCTGGGTGCCGCCGCCGACGCCGTACGCCGCCGCACGTACGCGGGCACCGAGCACATCGCGACGTACATCATCGAGCGCAACATCAACTACACGAACGTCTGTGTGACGGCGTGCAAGTTCTGTGCCTTCTACGCGGCCCCCAAGGACACCGCCAAGGGCTGGACCCGGGACCTCGACGACATCCTGCGCCGGTGCGCCGAGACCGTCGAACTCGGCGGCACCCAGATCATGTTCCAGGGCGGTCACCACCCGGACTACGGCGTCGAGTACTACGAGAAGCACTTCCGCGCCATCAAGGAATCCTTCCCGCAGCTGGTCATCCACAGCCTGGGGGCGTCCGAGGTCGAGCACATGGCTCGGATCTCGGGCGTCAGCGTGGAGGAGGCCATTACGCGGATCCACGCCGCCGGGCTCGACTCCTTCGCCGGGGCCGGCGCCGAACTCCTGCCCGAGCGGCCCCGCAAGGCGATCGCGCCCCTGAAGGAGAGCGGCGAGCGCTGGCTGGAGATCATGGAGACGGCGCACCGCCTCGGTGTGGAGTCGACGTCCACCATGCTCATGGGCACCGGTGAGACCAACGCCGAGCGTATCGAGCATCTGCGGATGATCCGTGACGTACAGGACCGTACGGGTGGCTTCCGGGCCTTCATCCCGTACACCTACCAGCCCGAGAACAACCACCTGAAGGGCCGCACCCAGGCGACCATCTTCGAGTACCTGCGGATGATCGCGATCGCCCGCCTCTTCCTCGACAACGTCCGGCACATCCAGGGCTCCTGGCTGACCACCGGCAAGGAGATCGGCCAGCTGTCGCTGCACTACGGCGCGGACGACCTCGGCTCGATCATGCTGGAGGAGAACGTCGTCTCCTCGGCCGGCGCCAAGCACCGCTCCAACCGCCAGGAGATCATCGACCTGATCCGGAAGGCGGGACGGGTGCCGGCGCAGCGCTCGACGACGTACGAGCACCTCGTCGTCCACGACGACCCGGCGAACGACCCGGTCGACGAGCGGGTCGTGTCCCACATCTCGTCGACGGCGATCGAGGGCGGCACGGCCCACCCCGAGCTGAAGCTGCTCGCCTCCAACTAGGCCCCGGATGCTGACGATCCACGCCGACTCCACAGGCCATGCGCTCGCCGTCCGGGGCGAGTGGATCGCGGACGCCGGGCCACTGGAGGAGGTCGCAGCCGCGCATCCGCAGGCGCGCGTGCGCGAGTGGCCCGGCATTCTCACGTCCGGGCTCGTCAACCTCCACGGCACGGAGCTGCTGGAGGAGGCGTACCACCCCGATCCGCGGGAGGCCGACGAGCTGGGCACCGAGCCGCTGACCGGGGACGCGCTGGTGGCGCTGGCCCTGGACGACGTCCGCTGGGGTGCGAGCGCCCGGCGCGGTGTGCAGCGGATGCTGGCGCACGGGACGGTCGCGGCGGCCTGCGAGCCCCTGCGCAACCGCGCGGTCCAGGACGCCGTCCGGCGCACCGGACTGGGGATCGTGGGCCGGCTGGGGCGCCCCGCCGGTGTCCCCTCCCTCGACCCCCGCGCCTGTGGCCTGCCGCTGGAGTTCCCGCCCGCGCGCGAGCGCGGCTCGGCGGCCCGCTTCGCCGTGTTCGGCGTCGGCGACGAGGCGGAGCCGGCGGAGCGCGGGAGCGGTACCTGTGTGGCGACCGTCCTGGCCGGCCGCCTGGTCTACCGCCGTCGCTGAACGCCCCGCTCGTTCAGCCGGCGAACGCTTCCCCGAAGGCCCCCGGACCCTGGCTCACCCCACTGCAGTCGCTCGCCACCTCGTCCTGCCCGGACCCATCGGACGCGCACCGCCGATCGCGGAAGGCGGACCACATCGACAGCCAGGCGGTCTCCTTCCCGTCGGCGAACGCCCGCGCTGCCCCTGGACAGCCAGTGGTTCCTGTACGGCATCGGCTGGGTGCTGATCTGGGTCGCGATCCTCCTCGTGGGTGGGTCGAGGACATGGCCGCGCGGAAGAAGCCGAGGCTGCTGCCGTGACGCCGTACCCCCTGCTGCCACAATGGGGACCGTGACCCGCGCATCCCTGGACAAGCAGCCGCACGAAGTCGCCTCGATGTTCGACGACGTGGCGGAACGGTACGACCTGACGAACGACCTGCTGTCGCTCGGCCAGGACCGGGTGTGGCGCAAGGAGGTCGCGAAAGCGGTCGACGCGCGTCCCGCGCAGAAGGTCCTGGACCTGGCGGCGGGCACGGCGACCTCGTCGCTGCCCTTCACGCGCGCCGGGGCCTACGTGGTGCCCTGCGACTTCTCGCTCGGGATGCTCCAGGTCGGCAAGAGGCGCCACCCCTGGATGCCGTTCACGGCGGGCGACGCGACGCGGCTGCCGTTCCGGGACGATGTCTTCGACGCCGTGACGATCTCCTTCGGGCTGCGCAATGTGCAGGACACCGACGGGGCGCTGCGCGAGCTGTACCGGGTGACCAAGCCGGGCGGGCGAGTGGTGATCTGCGAGTTCTCGCATCCCACGTGGGCGCCCTTCCGTACGGTCTACACCGAGTACCTGATGCGCGCGCTGCCGCCGGTGGCCCGCGCGGTGTCGTCCAACCCGGACGCCTACGTCTACCTCGCCGAGTCCATCCGCGCCTGGCCCGACCAGCCGGCCCTCGCCGAGCGGCTGCGCAAGGCGGGCTGGTCCAGCGTGGCGTGGCGCAATCTGACGGGTGGCATCGTCGCGCTGCACCGCGGGTTCAAGAACGGCTGACGGAAGCCGCCGAGGCTCCGGACCGGCCGGAGCGGGGCCTGTTGGACCGGCCGGAGCGGGCCCCAGGGCCGGCCGGGGGCGGGGCTCACCTGAGCAGCTCGAACGTGTCTCCCGGCTGGTCGAGTTCGCGGCGCAGACCGCCCGGCGGCGGAATGGGCAGCCGTGGCTCGCGGACCCCGGCGCCTCCGCCGCCCTCGCCCTCACCGAGGTCGAACCACACGGTGACCACGGCACCGCGCGGCACCTCGGTGCCGGGCAGGGGATATTGGCGTACGACGTAGTCCACGACGGTGCGATGGAAGTCCGGCCGGTCTGGAGCGGCGAGGGCCACGCCCTGCTTCTCGGCGGTCTCGCGTGCGTCCATCGCCATCAGACCGACCAGCCGCGGCACGCGCACTTCGGGTGTTTTGGGTGTTATGGGCACAGATGTCACCCCCAGCGGTACTGGAAGGGTAACCGGCCGAGGGTGCCACCCGGAAGCGATGAGTGTCTTTCCGCGACAATCGGTTACGCGCCGTCACCATGCCAGTCGGTAGCAGTGCGCCTCCTGCCGGGCCGGCGTCGTGAGGACCTCGGCCAGACTCATGCCCAACCGCCGGGTGACCGCGATCGACCGGGCGTTACGGGCGTTGACCATCGCCACCACGCCGTCCACCCCCGCCGCGCGCACCCGCTCCAGCGTCATCCGCGCGGCCGCCGTGACATACCCCTTGCCCCAGTGCTCCCGCCCGAGCCGCCAGCCGATCTCGATCTCACCCCGCGGACCCCAGTCCTGCGGCCACGGCTGGGCGCCGGTGAAACCGATGACCCGACCGGATTCGTCGAGCATGGTCCACAGACAGAAGCCGTGCTCGGCGTCGTGGCGGCGCTGGCGGGCGGTGAGCTCCTCGTAGACCGACAGCTCCGCGGACCTGCCGCCGTGGAACTCCATCACGTCCGGGTGGTCGAAGACCTGGTGCCAGGCGACGGCGTCCTCGTCGGTGGGAACGCGCAACCGTACTACGGGGAGAGCTCGGTTCACGGGAGGCAGCCCTTCAGCCGGGTGATCAATTCTGCTGAATAGACTGCCCATGTCCAGTGCCCGTCGGCACGTAGATTTTCGAACCTGGGGGAGATCCCGCCGTGACCGAGCCCCTCTCCGACAACACCGCCGATGTGATCGTCGTGGGCGCGGGGCCAGCCGGCTCCACGACCGCGTACCACCTGGCCAGGGCCGGGCTCGATGTCCTCCTGCTGGAGAAGACCGAATTCCCGAGGGAGAAGGTCTGTGGCGACGGTCTCACCCCGCGCGCCGTCAAGCAGCTCGTGGCGATGGGCATCGACATCTCCGAGGAGGCCGGCTGGCTGCGCAACAAGGGCCTGAGGATCGTCGGCGGCGGCGTCCGCCTCCAGCTGGACTGGCCGGATCTCGCCTCCTTCCCGAACTACGGACTCGTCCGCAAGCGCGACGACTTCGACGAGCAACTGGCCCGGCAGGCGCAGAAGGCGGGCGCGCGCCTGTACGAGCGCTGCAATGTCAGCGGGCCGGTCGTCGACGACCGCACCGGCCGGATCACCGGTGTCACCGCCAAACTGGGCGAGGAGAAGCGCGAGGTCACCTTCCACGCGCCGCTCGTCGTCGCCGCGGACGGCAACTCCACCCGGCTCTCGCTGGCGATGGGCCTGCACCGCCGCGAGGACCGCCCGATGGGCGTCGCGGTCCGTACGTACTTCACGTCCCCGCGCCACGACGACGACTATCTGGAGTCCTGGCTGGAGCTGTGGGACCGGCGCGGCGGCCAGGAGCGGCTGCTCCCGGGCTACGGCTGGATCTTCGGCATGGGTGACGGCACGAGCAATGTCGGCCTGGGTGTGCTGAACACCTCGGACTCCTTCAAGGAGCTGGACTGGCGCGAGGTGCTCAAGGCGTGGTGCGCCTCCATGCCCGAGGACTGGGGCTACACCCCCGAGAACATGACCGGACCGATCCGAGGCGCCGCTCTTCCCATGGCCTTCAACCGCCAGCCGCACTACACCAAGGGCCTGCTGCTCGTCGGTGACGCGGGCGGCCTGGTGAACCCCTTCAACGGCGAAGGCATCGCGTACGCCATGGAGTCGGGCCAGATCGCCGCGGACGTCATCGTCCAGGCCGTGGCCCGCGCGAACCCCGCCCAGCGTGAACTGGCCCTGCACAACTACCCGAAGATCCTCAAGGACACCTACGGCGGCTATTACACCCTGGGCCGCGCCTTCGTGAAGCTGATCGGCAACCCGAAGGTGATGAAGGTCGCTGCGCAGCGCGGCCTGACGCACCCGATGCTGATGAAGTTCACGCTGAAGCTGCTGGCCAACCTGACGGACCCGACGGGCGGCGACGCGATGGACCGGATCATCAACGGCCTGTCGAAGGTGGCCCCGAAGGCGTAACCCCCACGCCGCCGTACGGGCTCGTACCTCGTCAGGGGCACGGGCTCGTACGGGCTCGTGAGGGGCACGGGCTCGTCGGGTCACGGGCTCGCACGGGCTCGTCAGGGGCAGGGGCTCGTACGGGCTCGCGTCGGGGCACGGGCATGTACGGGCTTGTCACGGGTTCGGCGATCTCGTGGCCGCCCGGGGCGTGGCTCACGGGAGGGCGGCGGGGGACGTGGCTCCCGGGCGGGGGTCCCGTCCCGTCGCCGTCGCCACGCGAATGTCCCCTTTGGTGTGAATTCCACCCGGCGGACGGCACGTCGCTCTCCCGGTGCGGACGGCACGTCGCTCCCGGGCGCCGAGGCTTGCTCCAGGGCAGCCGGAAGGGCCGCCGTGCCGTTCGGCAGCGGCGGCCCTCAGTCCGTGGACCCCGAAAGCCCTTCGGTCGTCCTGGCGCGGCTCAGAGCACGCGGACCGCGCCGGTGGGCGGGTCGTACGACAGCGGCTTCTCCACGACACCGCTGGAGGGGTTCTGGGCACCGACGAACATGCCGTCGCCGACGTACACCGCCACGTGGTACGCGCTGCCCGCGCCGCCCCAGTAGAGGATGTCGCCCGGCTGAAGATTGCTCAGCGAGACCTGGGTGCCGGCGGTCGACTGGTCCTGGGAGACGCGCGGCAGGCTGACGCCGATCTGCTTGAACGCGGTCTGCACGAGGCCCGAGCAGTCCCACGAGTTCGGGCCGGTGCTCCCGGAGACGTACGCGTCGCCGAGTTGGGCCTTGACGAAGGCGATGACCGCGGCGGCGGAACCGGTAGCGGTGGACGTGCTCGTCGAGGTGCCGGCGGAGGAGGCGGCGGACAGGACGGTGCGCTCGGCGCTGCGCGAGGCGGCGGCCGCCTTCTTGCGCGCGGCCTCGGCCTTCCGCTGAGCCTCCGCTTCCTTCTTCTTGGCCTCCGCGAGGTCCGCCTTGGCCTGCTTCGCGGCCTTTGCGGCGGCCGCGTCGCGTTCGGCCTGCAGCTGGTAGTTGGCGGCGGCCTGCTGGGTGGCCTCCGCGGACTGCGCGACCTGCGTGGCCATGTCGGCCGTCAGGGTGGGCAGTTCGAGGGTCTGCGTCACCGGCTCGGCGGCGTTCGCCGAGGCCGACGCACCGGCTACGGCCAGCGTGCTGAGGACGCCACCCGCAACGCCGGCCCGCATCGCGATCGTCGACGCGCTGCGGTTGCGGGGCTTCCGGTGGCTGCGTATGTGAGCGGTGTGGGACATGGGTACAACCGGTATCAGGGACTCCTCCATACCTTCAAGAAACGTGTGGTGCGCCACAGTTGTTCAACCGGGGCCCCAAACGCCGGGCGTGTCGCTCTTTATTGACGCCGTAACGGGCATTGCGGACACCAGTGATCAAGCCTGTGATCATGTGTTTTCGTCGTTACGTCCGGATTGCTCTGCGCTTATCACTGGTCACGGCGCATGGCCAAGCCCGCCTTATCGCCTCCTCACACAGGTGTGGCACAGGTCACGGAACGGTCACCGTGCGGGCGGCGTCTCGCGCACGGACGACACCTGACGTTGGCCGGGGATGCGCGCACCTTCACGGGTGACCACATCCGCTCCCGCTTGTGAACGTGTGCACACGTCCACATACACCCTCGCTTCTCCCTCTCAGGTGTGAACGGGCTCCATTACCAAGAGATCCGGTCCGCCGCGAGTTTGCTCCGAGAAGCTGATCTTTGATAGAGCGGCCTGCCTCCGACCAGCGAAGACGAGCGAAAATGTCACCTCTTGGTGATCGCTCGACTGCTTCGCGTACGAAGATCACCGCTCATCCGACTTCATGATCCTTCGCCAGGTGGTGGAGATCACAAAGTACGTGGTGACCCCCGTGTCGCAGATCACATACCGCCGGGCATAAGATGCGGGACAGTTGGGCTTGTGACCTGCTTCACATGTCTGCGATCTTCGCCGGGGCGAGCGAGGTTCGTGGGGCTTGTGGGGCCGGTGTGAGCCCAGCGCAACCGCCAGCAGTCAGTGCCGACTGAGAGGAGCGAGGAGCGGTGAACGCGTATGCGCCCATCCTCGTACTGGGAGCCCTCGGGGCAGGCTTTGCGATCTTCTCCGTGGTCATGGCCACGCTGATCGGTCCGAAGCGGTACAACCGCGCCAAACTCGAGGCCTACGAGTGCGGCATCGAGCCGACCCCCACGCCGGCCGGTGGCGGGCGCTTCCCCATCAAGTACTACCTGACGGCGATGCTCTTCATCGTCTTCGACATCGAGATCGTCTTCCTCTACCCGTGGGCCGTCACCTTCGACGCCCTCGGGGTTTTCGGGCTCGTGGAGATGCTGCTCTTCGTGCTCACCGTCTTCGTCGCGTACGCGTACGTATGGCGGCGCGGCGGCCTGGAATGGGACTGAGGGGCCTTTAGTCATGGGACTCGAAGAAAAGCTGCCGAGCGGTTTCCTCCTGACCACCGTCGAGCAGGCCGCGGGCTGGGTGCGCAAGGCGTCGGTCTTCCCCGCCACCTTCGGCCTCGCCTGCTGCGCCATCGAGATGATGACCACCGGCGCCGGCCGCTACGACCTGGCGCGCTTCGGCATGGAGGTCTTCCGCGGCTCGCCCCGGCAGGCGGACCTGATGATCGTCGCCGGCCGGGTCAGCCAGAAGATGGCGCCGGTCCTGCGGCAGGTCTACGACCAGATGCCGAACCCCAAGTGGGTGATCTCCATGGGGGTCTGCGCCTCCTCGGGCGGCATGTTCAACAACTACGCGATCGTCCAGGGCGTCGACCACATCGTCCCCGTCGACATCTATCTGCCCGGCTGTCCGCCGCGGCCGGAAATGCTGATGGACGCGATCCTCAAGCTCCACCAGAAGATCCAGACCTCGAAGCTCGGCGTCAACGCCGAGGAGGCGGCCCGTGAGGCGGAGGAAGCGGCACTCAAGGCCCTCCCGACGATCGAGATGAAGGGGCTGCTGCGATGAGCGACGCGAAGAGCAACGGCGCGAGCACGCCGGGCAACGGGCCAGGCGCGCCGGGCAACGGCGCGAACGGAGCCGCGTCGAACGGCAACGGCGTCAACCCGGAGAAGGACCTCGGCGCCGCCAACCTCCCTGGCATGCGCGGTGACCGCGGGGAGGAGATCCGCGTACAGCGCGGCATGTTCGGCGCCAACAACGGCGGCGACACCTCCGGATACGGCGGCCTGGTCCGCTCCATCCGGCTCCCGGGTGCGTCGAGCCGTCCCTACGGCGGCTGGTTCGACGAGGTCGCCGACGAACTGGAAGGCGCGCTGGAGGAACAGGGACTCGTCCCCGGGGACGCGATCGAGAAGACCGTCGTCGACCGCGGCGAGCTGACCTTCCACATCGAACGCGAGTACCTCGTCGCCGTCGCGCAGACCCTCCGTGACGACCCCGCGCTCCGCTTCGAGCTGTGCACGGGCGTGAGCGGAGTGCACTACCCGGGGGACAAGGGCCGCGAGCTGCACGCCGTCTACCACCTGCGCTCGATCACCCACAACCGGCTGATCCGCCTGGAGGTCAGCGCCCCCGACGCCGACCCGCGCGTCCCGTCGCTCGTCTCCGTGTATCCCACCAACGACTGGCATGAGCGCGAGACGTACGACTTCTTCGGCCTGATCTTCGACGGCCACCCGGCGCTGACGCGGATCATGATGCCTGACGACTGGCAGGGCTTCCCCCAGCGCAAGGACTATCCCCTCGGCGGCATCCCCGTCGAGTACAAGGGCGCCCAGATCCCGGCTCCGGACCAGCGGAGGTCGTACTCATGAGCACGCAGACTCCGTCCTCCGCCCACCCGTCGCCCGACCACCACTCCTCGTCGGGTCCCTTCGGGACGCAGAGTTCTCCCCGCGAGACGACCGAGGGCACCGTCTACACCGTCACCGGCGGCGACTGGGACGAGGTCGTCCAGTCCGCGGCCCGCGCCGACGACGAGCGCCTCATCGTCAACATGGGCCCGCAGCACCCGTCCACGCACGGCGTGCTCCGGCTCATCCTGGAGATCGAGGGCGAGACCGTCACCGAGGCCCGCTGCGGCATCGGCTACCTCCACACCGGCATCGAGAAGAACCTCGAGTACCGCACGTGGACCCAGGGCACCACGTTCGTGACGCGCATGGACTACCTGACGCCGTTCTTCAACGAGACGGCGTACTGCCTCGCGGTCGAGAAGCTCCTCGGTATCGAGGACCAGATCCCGGACCGCGCCACGCTCATCCGCGTGCTCCTGATGGAGCTCAACCGGATGTCCTCCCACCTGGTGTGCATCGCCACCGGCGGTATGGAGCTGGGCGCCACGACCATCATGATCTACGGCTTCCGCGACCGGGAACTGATCCTCGACATCTACGAGCTGATCACCGGCCTGCGGATGAACCACGCCTACATCCGCCCCGGTGGACTCGCCCAGGACCTGCCGCCGGGCGCGGTGGACCAGATCCGCGAGTTCGTGAAGAAGATGAAGAAGAACCTCCCGGAGTACGACAAGCTCGCCACCGGGAACCCCATCTTCAAGGCCCGCATGCAGGACATCGGCTACCTGGACCTGGCCGGCTGCATGGCCCTCGGTGCCACCGGCCCGATCCTGCGCTCCGCCGGCCTGCCGCACGACCTGCGCAAGGCGCAGCCCTACTGCGGCTACGAGACTTACGACTTCGACGTCCCGACCGCCGACACCTGTGACGCATACGGCCGTTTCCTCATCCGCCTGGAGGAGATGCGTCAGTCGCTCAGGATCGTCGAGCAGTGCCTGGACCGGCTGGCGCCCGGCCCGGTCATGGTCGCCGACAAGAAGATCGCCTGGCCCGCCCAGCTCGCCCTGGGACCGGACGGGCTCGGTAACTCCCTCGATCACATCAAAAGGATCATGGGCACCTCCATGGAGGCCCTGATCCACCACTTCAAGCTGGTGACCGAGGGCTTCCGCGTCCCGCCGGGACAGGCGTACACGGCGGTGGAGTCGCCCAAGGGCGAACTCGGCGTGCACGTCGTGTCAGACGGCGGCACCCGCCCCTACCGGGTCCACTTCCGCGACCCGTCCTTCACCAACCTGCAAGCGATGGCGGCGATGTGCGAGGGCGGCCAGGTCGCCGACGTGATCGTCGCCGTCGCGTCCATCGACCCCGTGATGGGAGGCGTCGACCGGTGACCACCAGTTCTTCGGAGCGGGGCGTCAGTCTGGGCATGCCCGAGCTGCCCGCGCCCGCCTACCCGGACGACGTCCGAGCGCGCCTGGAGCAGGACGCGCGCGAGATCATCGGCCGCTACCCGGACTCCCGGTCGGCTCTCCTGCCGTTGCTGCACCTCGTGCAGGCGGAGGAGGGATACGTCACCCGCACCGGAATGCGGTTCTGCGCCGACGTCCTGGGCCTGACCACGGCCGAGGTCTTGGCGGTGGCCACCTTCTACACGATGTACCGGCGGAAGCCCTCCGGTGACTACCAGGTGGGCGTCTGCACCAACACCCTGTGCGCCGTGATGGGCGGCGACGCGATCTTCTCCGCCCTGCGGGAGCACCTGGGCATCGGCAACGGCGAGACCACCGCCGACGGCAAGGTGACCCTGGAGCACATCGAGTGCAACGCGGCCTGCGACTTCGCGCCGGTCGTGATGGTCAACTGGGAGTTCTTCGACAACCAGACCCCCGAGAGCGCCAAGCGCATGGTCGACGACCTGCGTCAGGGACGGCAGGTCGATCCCACTCGCGGAGCCCCCTTGTGCACCTTCAAGGAGACCGCCCGGATGCTGGCCGGCTTCCCCGACGAACGGGACGGGGCCGTCGAGGCGACCGGCAGTGCGGGCCCGGCCTCCCTGGTGGGGCTGCGGCTGGCCAAGGGAGAGACGGCCGCCGCGCGCGTGGTGCACCCGCGGGACGGCGGGCCGCACGACGAGCCGCGGGACGGGGCGCCGGGGGACACGGCGGTGCACGAGCCGTCACCGACCGAACACCTCAGCTCCCACGACGCGCCGCAGGACACATCGGCCTCCGACCCCGCCCACCCCGCTGGGCCCGTTGCCGAGGAGGGGTAGTGATGACTTTGGCACCCCAGATCAACGAGACCAGCCCCGAGAAGCTGCTGGCACCCGTGCTGTCGGCCTTCTGGGACGAGGAGAAGTCCTGGACCCTGGACGTCTACCGAAGGCACGAGGGGTACGAGGGGCTCCGCAAGGCGCTCGCCATGTCGCCCGACGACGTGATCGCGTACGTCAAGGACTCCGGGCTGCGCGGCCGGGGCGGCGCTGGATTCCCGACGGGAATGAAATGGCAGTTCATTCCCCAGGGTGATGGCAAGCCTCACTATCTAGTTGTCAACGCCGACGAGTCGGAGCCCGGAACCTGCAAGGACATTCCGCTCCTCTTCGCGAACCCGCACAGCCTCATCGAGGGCATCGTCATCGCGTGTTACGCCATCAGGTCGTCGCATGCCTTCATCTATCTGCGGGGTGAAGTCGTCCCCGTACTGCGGCGGTTGCACTCCGCCGTACGCGAGGCGTACGCGGCGGGCTTCCTCGGCGAGAACATCCTCGGCAGCGGACTCGACCTGGAACTCACCGTGCACGCGGGCGCGGGCGCGTACATCTGCGGTGAGGAGACCGCACTGCTCGACTCGCTCGAAGGCCGCCGTGGTCAACCGCGGCTCCGTCCCCCCTTTCCTGCCGTCGCGGGCCTGTATGCGTGCCCGACTGTGGTGAATAACGTCGAGTCGATCGCGTCGGTTCCCGCGATTCTGAACCGGGGCAAAGAATGGTTCCGGTCGATGGGCAGCGAGAAGTCCCCCGGCTTCACGCTCTACTCGCTGAGCGGCCATGTCGCGAGCCCCGGCCAGTACGAGGCCCCGCTCGGCATCACCCTCCGCCAGCTCCTCGACATGAGCGGCGGCATGCGGCCCGGCCACCGACTGAAGTTCTGGACGCCCGGCGGTTCCTCGACGCCGATGTTCACCGACGAGCACCTCGACGTCCCGCTCGACTACGAGGGCGTGGGCGCCGCCGGTTCCATGCTCGGCACCAAGGCCCTGCAGTGCTTCGACGAGACGACCTGCGTGGTGCGGGCCGTCACCCGCTGGACCGAGTTCTACGCCCACGAGTCCTGCGGCAAGTGCACGCCCTGCCGCGAGGGCACGTACTGGCTGGTGCAGTTGCTGCGGGACATCGAGGCCGGCAAGGGCACGATGGCCGATCTCGACAAGCTCGCCGACATCGCCGACAACATCAACGGCAAGTCCTTCTGCGCCCTCGGCGACGGCGCGGCCTCGCCGATCTTCTCCTCCCTCCAGTACTTCCGCGAGGAGTACGAGGAGCACATCACGGGCCGGGGCTGCCCCTTCGACCCGGCCAAGTCCACGGCCTGGGCGGACAAGCCCGCGGAGGTGACCGCATGACTGTGACCACCAGCGCTCCTTCGGGAGGGGGTCAGGCGGCGGTCCCGCCGGAGGACCTCGTCACGCTGACGATCGACGGCATCGAGATCAGCGTGCCCAAGGGCACCCTGGTCATCCGCGCCGCCGAACAGCTCGGCATCGAGATCCCCCGCTTCTGCGACCACCCCCTGCTGGACCCGGCCGGCGCCTGCCGCCAGTGCATCGTCGAGGTCGAGGGCCAGCGCAAGCCCATGGCGTCCTGCACGATCACGTGTACGGACGGAATGGTGGTGAAGACTCATCTCACCTCGCCCGTCGCCGAGAAGGCCCAGAAGGGTGTGATGGAGCTCCTGCTCATCAACCACCCCCTGGACTGCCCCGTCTGCGACAAGGGCGGCGAGTGCCCCCTGCAGAACCAGGCCATGTCGCACGGCCACGCCGAGTCCCGCTTCGAGGGCAGGAAGCGCACCTACGAAAAGCCGGTGCCGATCTCCACCCAGGTGCTGCTGGACCGCGAGCGGTGTGTGCTGTGTGCCCGCTGCACCCGGTTCTCCAACCAGATCGCGGGCGACCCGATGATCGAGCTCCTCGAGCGGGGGGCGCTCCAGCAGGTCGGCACCGGCGAGGGCGACCCCTTCGAGTCGTACTTCTCCGGGAACACCATCCAGATCTGCCCGGTGGGTGCCCTCACGTCGGCCGCTTACCGCTTCCGCTCCCGTCCCTTCGACCTCGTCTCGTCACCGTCCGTGTGCGAGCACTGCTCCGGCGGCTGCGCCACGCGCACGGACCACCGGCGTGGCAAGGTCATGCGCCGCCTCGCGGCCGACGACCCCGAGGTCAACGAGGAGTGGATCTGCGACAAGGGACGGTTCGCGTTCCGCTACGCGCAGATGAGGGACCGGCTCGACACCCCGCTGGTGCGCGGCGAGTCCGGTGAGCTGGAGCCCGCCTCCTGGCCCCAGGCGCTCCAGGCTGCCGCCGAAGGCCTGCTCGCCGCGCGGGGCCGGGCAGGAGTACTGACCGGTGGACGGCTCACCGTCGAGGACGCGTACGCCTACAGCAAGTTCGCGCGCGTGGCGCTCGACACCAACGACATCGACTTCCGCGCGCGCGTGCACAGCGGCGAGGAGGCCGATTTCCTGGCCGCCAGGATCGCCGGACGCGGCCGTGACCTCGACGGCACGGGTGTGACGTACACCGCCCTGGAGAAGGCGCCCGCCGTTCTGCTCGTCGGGTTCGAGGCCGAGGAGGAGGCGCCCGGCGTCTTCCTGCGGCTGCGCAAGGCCTGGCGGGGACACGGCCAGCAGGTGTTCGCTCTCGCCACGCACGCCACCCGGGGCCTTGAGAAGGCCGGCGGTACCCTGCTGCCCTCCGCGCCCGGCACCGAGACCGAGTGGCTGGACGCGCTGGCCGGCCGGGTCGGCCTGGAGGAGGACGGCGTACGGGCCGCCGAGGCCCTGCGCACCGAGGGCGCGGTGATCGTCGTTGGTGAGCGCCTCGCCGACGTGGCTGGCGGGCTCACCGCCGCCGTACGGACCGCGGCCGCCACCGGCGCGCAGCTGGTGTGGATCCCGCGCCGGGCCGGGGAACGCGGCGCGGTCGAGGTGGGCGCACTGCCCACGCTGCTGCCGGGCGGACGTCCGGCCACCGACCCGCGCGCGCGGGCCGAGGTCGCCGCCGCCTGGGGTGTCGCCGAACTCCCGCAGCGCTACGGCCGGGACACGGGCCAGATCGTCGAGGCCGCGGTCTCCGGCGAACTGCGGGCCCTGGTGGTCGCCGGTGTCGAGGTCGCCGACCTGCCCGATCCGGCACGCGCGCGTGAAGCGCTCTCCTCGGTGGGCTTCCTGGTCTCGCTGGAACTGCGTCCCAGTGAGGTCACCGAGCACGCCGACGTGGTACTGCCGGTCGCGGCGGTCGCCGAGAAGGCCGGCACCTTCCTCAACTGGGAGGGCCGGGCCCGCTTCTTCGAGGCGGCGCTCAAGCCCGACCAGATGACCCGGGCCCTGGCGCCCACCGACGCGCGCGTGCTCCACATGCTCGCGGACGCCATGGACGTCCACCTGGGGCTGCCCGATCTTCGGACCGTGCGGACGGAACTGGACCGGCTCGGCGCCTGGGACGGACTGCGGGCCGCCAACCCCCTGGAGATCGGGGGCCAACTGCCCCGTCCGGCCGCCGGGGACGCGGTGCTCGCAGGTCACCGGCTGCTGCTGGACCAGGGCCGACTCCAGGAGGGCGACGAGGCACTCGCCGGTACGCGCCACGCGGCACGCGCGCGTGTGTCGGCCGCCACCGCCGCCGAAGCCGGTGTCAAGGACGGTGACCTCCTGGCCGTGAGCGGCCCGTCGGGAACCGTGGAACTCCCGGTGCAGATCACCGAGATGCCGGACCGGGTGGTCTGGCTCCCGCTGAACTCCACCGGCGGAGGCGTCGCCTCCGACACCGGTGCGCTGCCCGGCAACCTCGTCCGCATCGCCCCGGCGACGCCCGCCGCCGAGGCCCCCAAGGAGGTGGAGGCATGAGCCCGTACCTCGCCGCTGAAGACCTCTCCATGTTCGGCCGCGACCCCTGGTGGCTGGTCGCTGTCAAGGCGGTCTTCTGCTTCGCCTTCCTGATGGTGACCGTGCTGTTCTCCATCGTCTGGGAGCGCAAGGTCGTCGCCTGGATGCAGCTGCGGATCGGCCCCAACCGGCACGGCCCCTGGGGCATGCTCCAGTCGCTCGCCGACGGCGTGAAGCTGATGCTGAAGGAAGACCTCGTCGTCAAGCGTGCCGACAAGGTGGTCTACGTCCTCGCGCCGATCGTCGCGGCCATCCCGGCCTTCATGGCGATCGCGGTGATCCCCTTCGGGCCCTCCGGCAACGAGATCTCGATCTTCGGTCACCGCACCGCGATGCAGCTCACCGACCTGCCGATCGCGATGCTCTACATCCTCGCGGTCGCCTCGGTCGGCATCTACGGCATCGTCCTCGCCGGCTGGAGCTCCGGGTCCACCTACCCGCTCCTCGGCGGGCTCCGCTCCTGTGCCCAGATGATCTCGTACGAGATCGCCATGGGCGCCGCCTTCGCCTCCGTGTTCCTCTACTCGGGTTCGATGTCGACGTCGAGGATCGTCGAGCAGCAGCACGACCGCTGGTTCATCCTGCTGCTGCCGGTCTCGTTCATCATCTACATCGTCACGATGGTCGGCGAGACCAACCGTGCCCCCTTCGACATGCCGGAGTCCGAGGGCGACCTGGTCGGCGGCTTCAACACCGAGTACTCGTCGATCAAGTTCGCGATGTTCATGCTCGCCGAGTACGTGAACATGGTGACGGTCTCGGCCGTGTCGACCACGCTCTTCCTGGGCGGCTGGCGGGCACCATGGCCGATCAGCAGCTTCTGGGCGGGCGCGAACCACGGCTGGTGGCCGCTGCTCTGGTTCGTCGTCAAGGTCCAGCTGCTGCTGTTCTTCTTCATCTGGCTGCGCGGCACGCTCCCGCGCGTCCGCTACGACCAGCTGATGAAGCTGGGCTGGAAGGTCCTCATCCCGGTCTCCGTGGTCTGGCTGATGCTCGTCGCCACCGTGCGGGTGCTGCGAAACGAGAACTACGGATTCTCCGATATCGCCCTGTACGTCGCCGGCGGTGTCCTCGCGCTGCTTCTGCTGTCATTCGTCGTGGACATGTTCCGCGCGAAGGCCAAGGAGGGCGAGGGGCCCGCGGCGGAGGAGCCCGCCGCGTTCGACCCGATGGCGGGCGGCTTCCCCGTACCGCCGCTGCCGGGGCAGACGCCGCCGCCCGTGCCGAGGCGCCGCTCGCGCCGGGAACGGGAGCTGATTGTCAGTGGCGGGTCGGACACTGTCAGTGACGGATCTTCGGATGGAAAGGAGGCGTCCGATGGCTGAGGAGCCCAAGGAGACCAAGCCCGGTTTCCAGAACCCCGTGGCCGGCTTCGGCGTGACCTTCAAGGCCATGTTCAAGAAGCGGCTGACCGAGCAGTACCCCGAGCAGAAGAAGACCACGGCTCCGCGGTTCCACGGACGGCACCAGCTCAACCGCCATCCGGACGGCCTGGAGAAGTGCGTCGGCTGCGAGCTGTGCGCCTGGGCTTGCCCCGCCGACGCGATCTACGTGGAGGGCGCGGACAACACGGACGAGGAGCGCTACTCCCCGGGCGAGCGCTACGGGCGGGTGTACCAGATCAACTACGCCCGCTGCATCCTGTGCGGCCTGTGCATCGAGGCGTGCCCCACACGCGCGCTCACGATGACGAACGAGTTCGAGCTCGCGGACTCCAGCCGAGCCAACCTGATCTACACCAAGGAGCAGCTGCTCGCCGGCCTCGAAGAGGGCATGGTCGACACGCCGCACGCCATCTACCCGGGGATGGACGAGCAGGACTACTACCAGGGCCTGGTGACGGAGGCCGCGCCCGGCACGGCGCGCCAGGTCGCCGTCTCCAAGGGGGAGGGCCCGCAGGAGGCCGCCTCGACCTTCGGCGAGGCCGAGCCCGCGTCGAAGAAGGTGATCGGCGGATGACGGATCTCGCGGCTTACTCCACCTCCACCGGAGAGGCCTTCCAGTTCTGGGTTCTCGGCACGATCGCGGTGATCGGCGCCCTGTGCACCGTGTTTATGAAGAAGGCCGTGCACAGCGCGCTCTGCCTGGCCGGCACCATGATCGTCCTGGCGGTGTTCTACCTCGCCAACGGCGCCTACTTCCTGGGCATCGTGCAGATCGTCGTCTACACCGGCGCGATCATGATGCTGTTCCTGTTCGTGGTGATGCTGGTCGGTGTCACAGCGGCGGACTCGCTCAGGGAAACTATCAAGGGCCAGCGCTGGCTGGCCCTGCTGTGCGGGGCGGGCTTCGGCATCCTGCTGTTCGCGGGCATCGCCAACGCTTCCCTGAAGGACTTCGACGGCCTGGCCAAGGCGAACGCGAACGGCAACGTGGAGGGCCTCGCCGCTCTCATCTTCACCAAGTACGTGTTCGCCTTCGAAATCACCGGCGCCCTGCTCATCACGGCCGCGGTCGGCGCCATGGTGCTCACCCACCGCGAGCGCACCGAGCGGGCCAGGACCCAGCGCGAACTGTCCGAGCAGCGCGTACGGGAGGGCAAGCACGTTCCGCCGCTGCCGGCCCCCGGCGTCTACGCCCGGCACAACGCGGTGGACATCGCGGGCCTCCTTCCGGACGGCACCCCGTCCGAGCTGACCGTCAACAAGACGCTCCGGGCCCGGGGTCAGATCCGGGATGTGTCCGACGAGGCGATCAGCGATCTGAAGGCACTGGAACAGCGAGCCGCCGAGCGCCTGGAGCGGAGCGAGGACGAACGGCCGGCCCTCAAGAGGACCGAGGAGACGTCGAAGTGAACCCGGTCAACTACCTGTATCTCGCCGCCTTGTTGTTCACCATCGGCGCCACCGGAGTGCTGATCCGGCGGAACGCGATCGTGGTGTTCATGTGCATCGAGCTGATGCTGAACGCCTGCAACCTCGCCTTCGTCACCTTCTCCCGGATGCACGGCAATCTCGACGGCCAGATCATCGCCTTCTTCACGATGGTCGTCGCCGCAGCGGAGGTCGTGGTCGGGCTCGCGATCATCGTGTCGCTGTTCCGTACCCGCCATTCGGCCTCGGTCGACGACGCCAGCCTGATGAAGTTGTAAGGGGTCGGAAGAATCGTGGAGAACCTGATTGCGCTGCTGATCGCGGCGCCCCTGCTCGGAGCGGCCGTCCTGCTGTGCGGCGGCCGGAGGCTGGACGGGGTCGGCCACTGGATCGGCACCGTGCTGGCCGCCGCCTCCTTCGTCTTCGGTGTGGTCCTCTTCACCGACATGCTGGGGAAGGCCGCCGACCACCGGACGCTGACCCAGCATCTGTACAGCTGGATCCCGGTGGGCGGCTTCCAGGCCGACGCCGCCTTCCGGCTCGACCAGCTGTCGATGACGTTCGTCCTGCTGATCACCGGTGTCGGCTCGCTGATCCACCTGTACTCGGTGGGGTACATGGAGCACGACGAGCGCAGGCGCCGCTTCTTCGGCTATCTCAACCTGTTCCTGGCGGCGATGCTGCTGCTCGTCCTCGCCGACAACTACCTGTTGCTGTACGTCGGCTGGGAGGGCGTCGGTCTCGCCTCCTATCTGCTGATCGGCTTCTGGCAGCACAAGCCCAGTGCGGCGACCGCGGCGAAGAAGGCCTTCATCGTCAACCGCGTCGGCGACATGGGCCTGTCTATCGCGATCATGCTGATGTTCACGACGTTCGGGACCTTCGCCTTCGGGCCGGTCTTCGCGGGCGTGGACGGGGCGGGCGAGGGCAAGCTCACCGCCATCGGTCTGATGCTGCTGCTCGCCGCCTGTGGCAAGTCCGCGCAGGTACCGCTCCAGTCCTGGCTCGGTGACGCGATGGAGGGCCCGACCCCGGTCTCGGCCCTCATCCACGCCGCGACCATGGTGACCGCGGGCGTGTACCTGATCGTCCGGTCCGGCGCGATCTTCAACGCCGCGCCCGACGCGCAACTGGCCGTCACCGTGGTCGGCGCCGTCACACTCCTGTTCGGTGCGATCGTCGGTTGCGCGAAGGACGACATCAAGAAGGCGCTGGCCGGGTCGACCATGTCGCAGATCGGCTACATGGTGCTGGCCGCCGGTCTCGGCCCCATCGGCTATGTCTTCGCGATCATGCACCTGGTGACGCACGGCTTCTTCAAGGCCGGGTTGTTCCTCGGCGCGGGCTCGGTCATGCACGGAATGAACGACGAGGTCGACATGCGCAGGTACGGCGGCCTGAGGAAGTACATGCCGGTCACGTTCGTCACCTTCGGTCTCGGCTACCTCGCCATCATCGGCTTCCCGGGCCTGTCCGGCTTCTTCTCCAAGGACAAGATCATCGAGGCGGCGTTCGCCAAGGGCGGCACCGAGGGCTGGATCCTCGGCGGCGCGGCCCTGCTGGGCGCGGCCATCACGGCGTACTACATGACCCGCGTGATGCTGATGACGTTCTTCGGAGAGGAGCGCTGGCGCAACGCCCCGACCCCGTCCCCGGCCGAGCCCGACGTGGAGCCCGCCGCCGAGACCCGGGGCGAGCACGCGGAACCGCATCCGCACGAGTCGCCGGGGGTCATGACGATCCCGATGATCGTGCTGGCCTTCGGGTCGGTGTTCGCGGGCGGTCTCTTCTCGGTCGGCGACCGCTTCCTGCACTGGCTTGAGCCGGTCACCGGACACTCGGAGGGCAACTCGCCGGTCAGCGCCTTGACGGTCACAGCCGCCACCCTGGTGCTGCTCGTCGTGGGTGTCGGCATCGCCTACGCCCAGTACGGCCGCCGTCGGGTCCCGGCCGTCGCCCCGCGCGGGTCGCTGCTCACCCGGGCCGCCCGGCGCGACCTGCTCCAGGACGACTTCAACCACGTCGTCCTCGTCCGCGGCGGAGAGCACCTCACCCGCTCCCTGGTGTACGTGGACCACACCCTGGTCGACGGCGTCGTCAACGGCACGGCCGCCTCCATCGGCGGTCTGTCCGGCCGGCTCCGCCGACTCCAGAACGGCTACGCGCGGTCGTACGCGGTCTCGATGTTCGGCGGTGCGGCGGTGCTCGTCGCCCTGACTCTGCTGATGAGGGCGGTCTGATAGCGATGTCCTTTCCTCTGCTGACAGCGACGGCGGTGCTCCCGGCCGTGGGGGCGATCGCCACGGCCGCGGTGCCGGCCGCCCGGCGCGCCACCGCCAAGTGGCTGGCGCTGGTGGTCTCACTCGCCACGCTCGCGCTCGCCGCGGTGATCGTGTTCCGCTTCGAGCCGGGCGGCGCGCGCTACCAGTTCACCGAATCGCATGCCTGGATCAAGGACTTCGGGGTGCGGTACGAGCTGGGTGTGGACGGCATCGCGGTGGCGCTCATCGCGCTGACCGCGCTGCTGATCCCGTTCGTGATCCTGGCGGGCTGGCACGATGCCGACCCGATGGAGACCGGAAGCCGCCGCTGGCGGCCGACGCAGGGCTTCTTCGCCCTGATCCTGGCCGTCGAGGCGATGGTGATCCTCTCCTTCGAGGCCACCGACGTCTTCCTCTTCTACATCTTCTTCGAAGCCATGCTCATCCCGATGTACTTCCTCATCGGCGGCTTCGGGGACCACGCCCACGAGCACGGCGAGCAGGCGGCGTCCACGCAACGTTCCTACGCCGCGGTGAAGTTCCTCCTCTACAACCTCGTCGGCGGCCTGATCATGCTGGCCGCGGTGATCGGCCTCTATGTGCAGGCGGGGAACTTCTCGCTCCCTGAGATCGTGCAGGCGCGGGCGAACGGCTCGCTGCACATGGCGACCGGTACCGAACGCTGGCTGTTCCTCGGCTTCTTCTTCGCCTTCGCGGTGAAGGCGCCGCTGTGGCCGCTGCACACCTGGCTGCCCAACGCCATGGGGGAGGCCACCGCCCCGGTGGCCGTCCTCATCACGGCGGTCGTCGACAAGGTGGGCACGTTCGCGATGCTGCGCTTCTGCCTCCAGCTGTTCCCGGAGGCGAGCAAGTGGGCGACGCCCGTCATCCTCGTCCTGGCGGTCATCAGCATCATCTACGGGGCGCTGCTCGCGGTCGGCCAGCGGGACATCAAACGGCTGGTGGCGTACGCCTCGATCTCGCACTTCGGCTTCATCATCCTGGGCATCTTCGCGATGACCACCCAGGGCCAGTCCGGCGCGACGCTCTACATGGTGAACCACGGGATCTCGACCGCCGCCCTCATGCTGGTGGCCGGCTTCCTGATCTCCCGCCGCGGCTCGCGTCTGATCGCCGACTACGGAGGCGTCCAGAAGGTCGCGCCGGTGCTCGCCGGCACCTTCCTGATCGGCGGCCTGGCCACCCTGTCCCTGCCGGGACTCGCGCCCTTCGTAAGTGAGTTCCTGGTCCTGGTCGGCACGTTCACGCGGCATCCGGCGATCGGCATCATCGCCACCTTCGGCATCGTCCTCGCCGCGCTCTACACCCTGGTCCTCTACCAGCGGACGATGACGGGCCCGGTGAAGACGGAGGTCGCCGCGATGCCGGACCTGCGCGTGCGTGAGCTGCTGGTCGTCGCCCCGCTGATCGTCCTGCTGATCTTCCTGGGCGTCTATCCGAAGCCCGTCGCCGACATCGTCAACCCGGCGGTCCAGCACACCATGTCCGACGTACACCAGACCGATCCCAAGCCCGAGGTGGAGGCGGCCAAGTGAGCACAGCAGCCGTCCACAGCCTGTGGACAACCGCGGCCGACCCGATCTCCAAGATCCAGGCGCCGAAGATCGAATACGGGCAATTGTCGCCGACCTTGATCGTCATCGGCGCGGCGCTCGTCGGAGTGCTGATCGAGGCATTCGTTCCGCGTGCCTCCCGCTACTACGCGCAGGTGTTCGTCTCGGTCGTCTCGCTCGCCGCCGCGTTCGCCGCGGTCGTGGCGCTCGCGGCCGACGGCTACGGCACCACCAAGGCGCACATCGCGGCGATGGGAGCGATCGCGGTCGACGGCCCGTCCCTGTTCCTGCAAGGCACGATCCTGCTGGCCGGCCTGCTCGGCGTGTTCACCTTCGCCGAGCGGCGCCTCGACCCGGCAGCACACGGCAACCGGGTCGACTCGTTCGCCGCACAGGCCGCGTCCGTGCCGGGCAGCGAGAGCGAGAAGGCCGCCGTGAAGGCAGGCTTCACGACCACCGAGGCCTTCCCGCTGCTGCTGTTCGCGGTCGGCGGCATGCTCGTCTTCCCCTCGGCCAACGACCTGCTGACCCTCTTCGTGGCCCTGGAAGTGTTCTCCCTGCCGCTGTACCTGCTGTGCGCCCTGGCCCGCCGCAAGCGGCTCATGTCGCAGGAGGCCGCGGTCAAGTACTTCCTGCTCGGCGCATTCGCCTCCGCGTTCACCCTGTTCGGCATCGCGCTGCTGTACGGGTACGCAGGCTCGGTGTCGTACGCGACGATCGCCCAGGTCGTCGACGGCACGGTGACCAATGTCGACCCGGCGCTCGCGAACACCATGGGCAACGACGCGCTGCTGCTGGTGGGCGCCGCGATGCTCGTGATGGGCCTGCTGTTCAAGGTGGCAGCGGTGCCGTTCCACATGTGGACGCCGGACGTGTACCAGGGCGCGCCGACCCCGGTGACCGGCTTCATGGCGGCGGCGACCAAGGTGGCGGCGTTCGGTGCGCTGCTGCGGCTGCTGTACGTCGTCCTGCCGGGCATGCGCTGGGACTGGCGCCCGGTGATGTGGGCGGTCGCGATCGTCACCATGCTGGGGGGCGCGATCGTCGCGATCACACAGACCGACATCAAGCGGCTGCTGGCGTACTCGTCGATCGCGCACGCGGGATTCATCCTCGCGGGTGTCATCGCGACGACCCCCGACGGCGTCTCCTCCGTCCTCTTCTACCTGGCCGCGTACTCGTTCGTGACGATCGGCGCCTTCGCCGTCGTGACGCTGGTGCGTGACGCGGGCGGCGAGGCGACGCACCTGTCCAAGTGGGCCGGGCTCGGGCGCAGGTCGCCGCTGGTGGCGGCCGTGTTCGCGGTGTTCCTGCTGGCCTTCGCGGGCATCCCGCTGACCTCCGGCTTCGCCGGGAAGTTCGCCGTGTTCAAGGCGGCCGCGGAAGGCGGGGCGATCCCGCTGGTCGTGATCGGTGTGATCTCGTCGGCGGTCGCGGCCTTCTTCTACATCCGCGTGATCGTCTTGATGTTCTTCAGCGAACCGCGCCCCGAGGGCCCCACGGTCGCGGTCCCCTCCCCGCTGACGATGGCGGCCATCGGGGTGGGCGTGGCGGTCACGCTGGTGCTGGGTGTGGCGCCCCAGTACTTCCTGGACCTGGCGAGCCAGGCGGGTATCTTCGTGCGCTGAGGAGCCCCCGCCGCACACGACGGCCCGGTGCCCGCTCGGGGGGTGCCGGGCCGTTCTGCGCGGGGGCCTACTGGCTCGGCGCGCGGCGCGTCCTGATCTGGGTGAGGGGCAGGTCTCCCACGTACGTGTGAGCGACTGCCGTGTCCTTGACCAGGGCGGTGCGAGCGGCCTGTGGATAACTTCGGGGCTGTCGGCGCGGCCCCCTATCGTGGAGGGCGTGGTCGAGGGACGACATACGGGGGACGCGCGATGGACGGGACTGCTGTGATGACCGAGGCGAGCGTGATGCCGGCGCCCAATGGCGGGAGCGAGGCGCAGGCCACGCTGCACCGGGTCTTCGGGTACGAGAGCTTCCGCGGCGAGCAGGAAGCGATCATCGAGCATGTGGTGGCCGGTGGTGACGCCGTGGTCCTCATGCCGACCGGCGGCGGCAAGTCGCTCTGCTATCAGATCCCGGCCCTGGTCAGACCTGGTACGGGCGTGGTGGTCTCGCCGCTGATCGCGCTGATGCAGGACCAGGTGGACGCGCTGCGGGCGCTCGGCGTGCGCGCCGGGTTCGTCAACTCCACGCAGGACTTCGACGAGCGGCGCGTGATGGAGGCGGAGTTCCTGGCCGGCGAGCTGGACCTGCTCTATCTGGCCCCCGAGCGGCTGCGCCTGGAGTCAACCCTCGATCTGCTCTCCCGCGGCAAGATCTCGGTTTTCGCGATCGACGAGGCGCACTGTGTGTCCCAGTGGGGCCACGACTTCCGTCCCGACTATCTGGCCCTGTCCCTGCTGGGTGAGCGCTGGCCGGAGGTCCCCCGGATCGCGCTCACGGCGACGGCGACGCACGCCACGCACCAGGAGATCACCCAGCGGCTGAACATGCCGGCGGCCCGCCACTTCGTCGCGAGCTTCGACCGGCCCAACATCCAGTACCGGATCGTCCCGAAGGCCGACCCCAAGAAGCAGCTGCTGTCGTTCCTGCGCGAGGAGCACCCGGGCGAGGCGGGCATCGTCTACTGCCTCTCCCGTAATTCGGTGGAGAAGACGGCGGAGTTCCTGACCCGCAGCGGCATCGAAGCGGTGCCCTACCACGCGGGCCTGGACGCGGGCACGCGAGCGGCGCACCAGTCCCGGTTCCTGCGCGAGGAGGGCCTGGTCGTGGTCGCGACCATCGCGTTCGGGATGGGCATCGACAAGCCGGACGTGCGGTTCGTCGCGCACCTGGACCTGCCGAAGTCGGTCGAGGGCTACTACCAGGAGACCGGCCGGGCGGGACGCGACGGCCTGCCGTCCACGGCCTGGATGGCATACGGGCTGAACGACGTCATACAGCAGCGCAAGCTCATCCAGTCCGGGGAGGGCGACGAGGCCTTCCGCCGCCGGGCCCAGGCACACCTGGACGCGATGCTGGCGCTGTGCGAGACCGCCCGGTGCCGCCGCGGCCAGTTGCTGGCCTACTTCGGCCAGGATCCCGCCCCGGGCGGCTGCGGCAACTGCGACACCTGTCTGGTGCCACCGGACACCTGGGACGGGACGATCGCGGCCCAGAAGGTGCTGTCCGCGATCTGGCGGCTGGACCGGGAGCGGCGGCAGAAGTTCGGCGCGGTGCAGATCGTGGACATCCTGCTGGGGCGGCGCACGGCGAAGGTCATCCAGTTCGACCACGACCAGCTGTCCGTGTTCGGTATCGGCGAGGAGCTGACGGAAGGTGAATGGCGCGGAGTCATCAGGCAGTTGCTGGCCCAAGGTCTGCTCGCGGTCGAGGGCGAGTACGGGACGCTGGTCCTGACGGAGGAGAGCGGGACGGTGCTGCGGCGCGAGCGTGAGGTGCCGCTGCGCAAGGAGCCCCCGAAGCCCACTGCTGCCCGTACCTCGTCACCGAAGGGTGAACGCAGACCGAAGGCCGCCGCCGAGCTGCCGCCAGAGCTGGTGCCCGTCTTCGAGGCACTGCGTTCCTGGCGTGCGGCCCAGGCGAAGGAACAGGGCGTCCCGGCATACGTGATCTTCCACGATGCGACGCTCCGCGAGATCGCCGCCGTCCGCCCCACGACGGTGACCGAGCTGGGAACCATCGGCGGGGTCGGCGAGAAGAAGCTGGCCACCTACGGCGAGGGGGTGCTCGAAGTGCTCGCCTCGCTGGGCGCACCGTCCGCGGGCGCCCCCGCCCAGGCGGACGGGGATGCCCGGGCGGGCGGGGCGCAGGCCGACGGCCGCCCGCAGGCGGAGCCGGACCCGGAGCCGGATCCCGAGCCCGGACCCGAACCCGACGACTGGATATGAGCAGCTGAGCGACTGAGCGAGGGGCCGGGCCCGTGGGTGCCCGTGGGTGCGGTGGTGGGGGTCAGGGACCGGGCACCACCCGGCCCGTCACCTCCCCGAGCCCCACCCGGGTGCCGTCCGGCCCGGGAGCCCAGGCGGTCATGGTCACCACGTCACCGTCCTCCAGGAACGTCCGCTTGCCGTCCGGGAGTTCGAGCGGGTCCCGCCCGTTCCAGGTCAGTTCGAGCAGCGAGCCGCGCTCGTGCTCCGCCGGGCCGCTCACGGTGCCCGAGCCGTAGAGGTCGCCCGTCCTGAGCGACGCCCCATTCACCGTCATATGCGCCAGCTGCTGGGCCGCCGTCCAGTACATGGTCGAGAACGGCGGCTCGGAGACCACATTGCCGTTGATCGCGACGGAGATGCGCAGGTCGTAGCCCGAGGGCTCCTCATGTGCGTCGTCCAGGTACGGCAGCAGCGGATGCGTGCGTCCGGGGGGTGTCACCCGTGCCTCCTCCAGGGCGTCCAGCGGGGTGACCCACGCCGAGACGGAGGTGGCGAAGGACTTGCCGAGGAACGGCCCGAGCGGTACATACTCCCAGGCCTGGATGTCCCGCGCCGACCAGTCGTTGAGCAGGCAGAGTCCGAACACATGGTCGCGGAAGGCCGACAGCGGCACCGGCCGGCCCATCTCCGACGGCACGCCCACCACGAATCCCACCTCCGCCTCGATGTCCAGGCGGACCGAGGGGCCGAAGACCGGCGCCGGGTCCGTGGGCGCCTTGCGCTGCCCCTGGGGGCGTACGACGTCCGTGCCGGACACCACCACCGTTCCCGCCCTGCCGTGATAACCGATGGGCAGGTGCTTCCAGTTGGGGGTCAGGGAGTCCGCCGCGTCCGGACGGAAGATCTGCCCGACATTGCGGGCGTGGTTCTCGGAGGCGTAGAAGTCGACGTAGTCCGCGACCTCGAAGGGAAGGTGCAGGGTCACCTCGGAGAGCGGGAGAAGCAGGGGCTCGACGGTCTCCCGGTGCGCGGGCACCGTCACCCACGCCGTCAGCGCCCGGCGCACGTCCGACCAGGCGGTGCGGCCGGCGGCCAGCAGGGGCCCCAGGGAGGGCCGTGCCAGCAGGGTGGCGTACGGCGAGCCGAGCGCCTGGGCGGCCGCGCCCGCGTCGAGCACATGGCCGCCCAGGCGGACGCCGACCCTCCGCTCGACAGAGCCGATCGGCGAGAACACGCCGTAGGGGAGGTTGTGCGGTCCGAAGGGGTCGCCCTCGGGGACGTCGAAGGGGGGCATGGGATGCTGCCTCGCTTTCGTGCACGTCAGGTATGCCGTGCATGGGGGTGCGTTCCATGTGGTCGCCGCACACGTTACGGGTGAGTTCCCTGTCTTGGGCAGTGTCTAAAGAGTTCGCAATGTCCGAATAGGCCTTGTCGGAGTACCCAATTCCGGCTTAGCGTCCTTTGGGGACACGGACGGGGTGGGTCCGGTCCGTAGGGGGGACACGTGGGGGGACCCGTGGCCAGGAGCACCGTCGCGCCGCTCGACGCGGACCGTGAGGTGCCTGGGCTCATCGTGAAATTCGGCGACTATCCACTGCACCACGGCGGGGTGGGTGCCATCCGCAGTCTCGGCCGGCTCGGCATACCGATGTATGCGATCACCGAGGACCGTTACACGCCGGCCGCGGCCTCCCGCTATCTGCGGCGGGCCTTCGTGTGGCCGACCACCGGGACGGAGGAGCCGGAACGGCTCGTGGAGGGTCTGCGGCGCATCGGACGCCGTATCGGCCGGCCGACGGTGCTCATCCCCACCGACGAGGAGGCCGCCGTCCTGATCGCCGAGCACCAGGACGTCCTCGCCGGCCCTTTCCTGTTCCCGAAGGTGGACACCAAGCTCCCGCGCCGCCTCGCCAGCAAGCAGGGCCTGCACGAGCTGTGCGTGGAGCACGGCGTCCCGAGCCCGCAGGCCGCCTTCCCGCAGTCGTACGACGACATCGTGCGCTTCGCCGAGAAGGCCCGCTTCCCGCTGGTGGCCAAGAACCGCGAGGCGTTCGTACGCCGCGAGAGGCCCGCCGTGAACGGCACGACCCGGATCACCACCCCCGAGGGGCTGCTCACCCTGGCCCGCGACTGGGGCGAGCGTCCCGGTGTGATCCTCCAGGAGTATCTGCCGCGGGAGGAGGCCGAGGACTGGATCGTGCACGCCTACTTCGACCAGGACTCCGCCCCGCTCGCCCTCTTCACCGGCGTCAAGGTCCGCTCGTGGCCGCCGCACGCGGGCATGACGGCGAACGCGTACGTCGTCGACAACCCGGAACTCGCCGACCTCGCCGCACGTTTCATCAAACAGATCGGCTTCACCGGCATCATCGATCTGGATCTGCGCTTCGACCGCCGCGACGGCCGGTACAAACTGCTCGACTTCAACCCACGCGTGGGCGCCCAGTTCCGCCTCTTCGAGAACGAGGCGGGGGTGGACGTCGTCCGCGCCATGCATATGGACCTGACCGACCGCACGGTTCCGGAGGGGGAACAGCGCGCCGGTCACCGGTACATCGTGGAGAACATCGACCTGCCGGCCCTGCTCGCCTACCGGCGCAGCGGCTACACGACACCGCACGCACCGGCCCACGCGAGCGGTACGGAGCTGGCCTGGTTCGCGGGTGACGACCCGTGGCCGTTCTTCACGATGATCGCGCGCTTCGTGCGGCCGGGCGCGAAGCACCTTTATCAGCTGTGGCGGACCAACCGCCGCGGCTCCACCACCGGTACGCGCTAGCGCGTACGGCTCCACCACGAAGTAGGCATGTCGCGTCCTGGGGAGGGACTTCGTGATTCAACCGGTAGCAGTCATCGGTGCCGGGCCGTTCGGTCTGTCCACCGCCGCCCATCTAAGGGTGCGCGGTATTCCGGTACGCGTCTTCGGCGAGCCCATGGTGAGCTGGCGCGACCACATGCCCACGGGCATGCTCCTGAAGTCGACCCCCGTCGCCTCGAACATCGACGCGCCCCAGCGCGGCCACACCCTGGTCGACTACTGCGATGCGGCGGGCATCGCCCGCCTGGTAACCGACGAGGACATCATCCCGATCGAGACGTTCATCGCCTACGGCGAGTGGTTCCAGCAGAAACTGGTGCCCGAGCTGGAGCGGGTCAGGGTCGTCTCCGTGGACCGCCGTAAGGGCGGCGGCTTCGAACTGAAGCTGGACTCCGGCGAGCAGTTCGCGGCGCGGGCGGTCGTGGTGGCCACCGGCCTGTCGGGCCTCGCCCACGTCCCGCCGGAACTGGCCGCCGCCGCGACGGACGGCCCCACCCCCACGGGGCCGGTCTCCCACAGCTCCCAGCACCATGACCTGACCCGTTTCTCCGGCAAGGAGCTGCTGGTCATCGGCGCGGGGCAGTCCGCGCTGGAGACGGCGGTGCTCGCGGCCGAGGCGGGCGCGCGGGTGCGGGTGATCTCACGCGGCCAGGGCAAGGTGGCCTTCGGCGCGCCCCCGTGGGACCAGCCGAGGTTCCGCCCCGAATCGCCCTTCGGACGGGCCTGGTCCCTGTGGGCGCTCAGCTACTATCCGCACCCGTACCGGCTCCTCCCGGCCCAGACCCGTCACTACCTGGTCCGCCGGGTTCTCGGTCCGCTCGGCGCGTGGTGGCTGCGCGAGCGCTTCCTGAGCAAGGTGCAGGTGCGCGATGTCGTCGCCGTGGTCGGCGCGTCCGCGGCGGGCGGCAGCCCCGTCCTCACGGTCCGGACGCACACGGGTGGCACGGAGGAACTCACCGCGGACCATGTGATCGCCGCCACCGGGTACCGCGTGGACATCGCGGCGATGGACTTCCTGGGCCACGAGCTGCGGACGGAACTGGCGGTGAGCCGGGGCACTCCGAGGCTCGGCGCGGGTTATGTGTCCTCCGTGCCGGGCCTGTACTTCACGGGCCTGCCCGCGGCGGCCTCGTACGGCCCGGTGATGCGCTTCGTGTGCGGCACGGAGTTCGCCTCACCCAGGCTGGCGAAGCATCTGGCGGCGGCACACGGCTGAGGACGGCGGGGCCAGGTCCTCCGGCCGGGGGTCACGGGTCAGGCGATCACGGGCACGAGGACACACAGCACGAGTTCGCGGGGCACGCGTTCGCGGGACGCGAGGTCGCGTCGCGCGAGGTCACGGGGCACGGAGGGGGCGCGGCGCCGTCGCGCCCCAGGGGCCCTGGGGGCCTGGGGCCGGGTCGTGGGGAGGGGCAGGTTCGTCGGGGCGTGGCCGTACGCCGTCATGCCGGGGACCTGCGTGACGGGGCCGTACGCCTGCGTGTTTCGGGAAGCGCGCGGCAACTCGGGTTCTGTCATACGGGAGTTCGGTGGGCGCGGGATACCGGACGTCGTCCGGTTCGCGCCGAGTCGCCGGGGCGTTCCATCCGTATTCTCTGATCATGGCCGCACCCCTCGCATATTCACTCATCGCCACTGACCTGGACGGAACGCTGTTGCGTGACGACGACACGCTCTCCGACCGGTCAAGGGCCGCCCTGGCGCGCGCCTCGGCGGCAGGCGCACAGCACCTCGTCGTGACGGGGCGCCCGGCGCCCAGGGTGCGGCCGTTGCTCGACGACCTCGGAAGTAGGGGGCTCGCGGTGTGCGGGCAGGGCGCGCAGGTGTACGACGCCGGCGCGAACCGGCTCCTCTTCTCCGTCACCCTGGACCGGGAGTTGGCCGAGACCGCACTCGGCAAGATCGAGGCCGAGGTGGGGCAGGTGTACGCGGCCGTCGACCAGGACGGGGTGGACGGCCTCACGCTCATCGAACCCGGCTACCGGATGCCGCACCCCACCCTGCCGGCGGTGCGGGTCGAGCGGCGGGACGACCTGTGGTGCGAGCCGATCAGCAAGGTGTTGCTGCGCCATCACGCCCTGTCGGACGACGAGTTGGCGTCGGCGGCCCGCGCGTCCGTCGGTTCCCTCGCGACGGTCACCATGTCCGGGCCCGGCACCGTCGAACTCCAGCCGTGCGGCATCACCAAGGCGACGGGGCTCGCACTGGCCGCCGCCCATCTGGGCCTGGGGCCGTCGGAGACCATCGCCTTCGGTGACATGCCCAATGACATCCCGATGTTCGACTGGGCCGCGCATGGGGTGGCCATGGCCAACGCCCACCCCGAACTCAAGGCCGTGGCGGACGAGGTCACCATGTCGAACGAGCACGACGGCATCGCCGTCGTGCTCGAACGACTCCTCGGGGGCCACCGGAGGCCGGCCGACAGCGCCGGCCGGCGGTCCGTCGGCTATTAGTACGCGCTGTTGACGTTGTCGATCGAGCCGTACCGGTGGGCGGCGTAGTTGCACGCGGCCGTGATGTTCGCCACCGGGTCGTACGGGTCGAACGCCGTGCCGGGCACGTGGTACGCGGCGAAGGTCGGGTCGATGATCTGGAGCAGACCCTTCGACGGGATGCCCTTACGGGCGTTCGAGTCCCACAGGTTGATCGCCTTGGGGTTGCCGGACGACTCGCGCATCACGTTGCGGTAGATGCCGTTGTACGTACCGGGGATGCCGTGCTGGGCCATGACCTCCAGCGACTGACGGATCCAGCTGTCCAGGGTGGTGCCGCGGGTCGTCACGGCCTTGGCGGTGGTCGTGGCGGTCACGGTGGCCGTCGCCGGCTTACCGGTCGCGGCGGAAGCGCTGGTCGCTCCCATGACCGGCAGGGCGAGAACGGCGGCACCCGACCCCGCGAGTGCGAGGGCACGGGTGATACGGGCGGCCTTGGAGCCGCGGTCCCGTCGGCGTGCGGGCAGGGCGAAAGCGGGCATGTCGCATTCCTCTCCGGCGCCTGCGAGGTGAGCTGTCGGGTTCGGGCGGGGAGGTGCCCGGCCGTGTCCTCGATGTCGAGGGCACGGCTTCACCCCTAGCCGTTCCGGCGGGTGTCCGGATCGGCGGCCTACCTGGGTCCCCCGCTCCTGCCGTCGTGGTCGATGGGCTCCCGAGCGGCGGCAGGATTCGGCGTTCCGCTCGGATCGAGGGGAAGGTATGCGAGAGCACATGTCCGGAACAAGCTTGCAAGTCACACTCCTTCCGAATTGACCTTGAAATGGGGGAATAAGGTCGGTGATCCAGTTTGTCGAGCGGAGTTCAAGTTGCCATTCGCAAAGGGGTAGTTGGTGACACGCCCTTAATGCCCCGTCTGCCGCGGACGTGAGCTATTTCACTCTGGTCTTCGCGGTCGTCATCGATGGTTAATTACATAGGGGGTTTATTGGGGTAAAACGGTCACATGTCGTGTGTCTTGAGTGGAGCGTTTCGGGTGGGTGAGTGCCCTTCGTCCGGACTTGACTCCGTTGCCCGGCAAGGAGGTTCCCGGGCGAGGGGGGTGGGCGTGGCCGCGAGGCCGACTCGAATGCCTGGCCGGTGTATGCGGCGCGCGGGGGCGGGCAGCCGTAGAGGGAACGGGGGTGACGTCCGCAGGGGAGGGCGGGGGGTGCCCGGGCGTAAGGAGGTCGGTTCCGGCGTGAGGGGTGATTGTCGGGTATGTGGGGGAATATCTGTTCCTATCAGATGATCAGGCACATTCCGTTCGTGATCCGATACCGCCCGGCCTGGAACAGTGGGCGCTCGTGGTGATCGAAACGTGACCGGATACGCTGACTTGAGTGATGGCGACGACAGATCGACAACTCGATGAGCGCGTCGACGGGCGACGCCATCGAGCAAGTGGCCGTCCTTGAGACCGACCGTGTGATCGTCAGCAGACGTCAGCAGACAGGAGACCCCACGTGACCGTCGTCGGGCCGTTCGGGCTGAGCGTGCGGGAGCAGGCTCTGGAGGTCGATGTCCAGGCCGGATTGGCCGCTGTCGAGGAGGGGCTGCTCGAGGCCACCAAGAGTGAGGTGCCCTTCATCACAGAGGCCGCGCAGCACCTGGTGCGTGCGGGCGGGAAGCGGTTCCGGCCGCTGCTTGTGATGCTCGCGGCGCAGTTCGGCGACCCGTACGCGCCCGGAGTCGTGCCCTCGGCCGTGGTCGTGGAGCTGACCCACCTCGCCACGCTGTACCACGACGACGTGATGGACGAGGCCGAGGTGCGGCGCGGGGTGGACAGCGCGAACACCCGCTGGGGCAACTCGGTCGCGGTCCTCACGGGTGACTTCCTGTTCGCGAGGGCCTCGCACATCCTGGCCGATCTCGGCCCGGAGGCGGTCCGGATCCAGGCGGAGGCGTTCGAGCGCCTGGTCACGGGCCAGATCCTGGAGACGGCGGGCCCCCGGGACGGCCGTGACCCGGTCGAGCACTACCTCGACGTCCTCGGCGGCAAGACCGGCTCGCTGGTGGCGGTGGCGTGCCGCTTCGGGGCGATGATGTCGGGTGCCGACGAGACGGTCGTGGACGTGCTCACGCAGTACGGCGAGCGGCTGGGCGTGGCGTTCCAGCTGGCCGACGACGTCCTGGACATCGCGTCGGACTCGCACGAGTCCGGGAAGACGCCCGGGACGGACCTGCGCGAGGGCATCCCCACCCTCCCGATCCTGCGCCTGCGTGAGCGCGCGGAGCGCATGGGGCTGCCCGAGGACATCGCCCTGTGCGAGCTCCTCGGCTCCGATCTCACGGACGACGCCCGGCATGCCGAGGCCCTCGCCCGCCTGCGCGCTCACCCGGCCCTGGAGCAGGCGCGCCGCGACACGGTCCGGTATGTGGAGGACGCCCGCTCGGGCCTGGCTCCGCTGCCGGAGTGCGGTGCGAAGGCGGCCCTGATGGAACTGTGCGACGCGGTGGTGCACCGGGCCGGCTGACGCCCCTCGCTCGATCCGCGCTCTCGATCACCGAGGGCTGTCCGTGACTGTGGCCCGCGCCACACGGTTGGCGATCACGCGGACGGATGCCACGTTCGCGAAGCGCCGCACCGCCCTCATCACCACCGGGGCCGCCATGACCGGGGCGGCCCCGCTCGGCGGCCGCGTCCCGCGCTCCTCGGTCCAGCCGGGCTCCGATGCGCCGCAGTGGGTCGCCGCCCAGGGCCCAGGGGGCCCAGCGCCCGAGGGACCCCTACGGGTTCGGAGCAGTCGCCGCCCCGCGATGTCATACCCCAGGATTACGCGGAGTTGGGTCCGCGGTCTGACGCTTGTTCCCGGCCGATTTGGTCAGATGGACAACACCACCTCACAGGAGTTCGGGTGAAAATGGCGGCACAGGGGTGGACCAGGGCAGGGACGGTAGGCCGCCGCCGATGACGGAGGTAAGGCACACATGGCACCGTACGAATCCGACGGCAGCACGCCCGCCGGCGAGGCCGAGGACGTACGCGACGGGCGGCGCACGGCCGCGCGGTACGTCGTCCCGGTCGCAGTGGTGGGAGTGGCGGCCGCGACCATCGGGCTCGTTCCGGCGTTCGCCGGATCCGGGGACCCCGACCTTCCGAAGATCAGCGCCCAGCAGCTCATCGAGAAGATCGCAAAGTCGGACGTCCAGCAGATGTCCGGCACGGTGAAGGTCAGCACGGACCTGGGGCTGCCCAACCTGGGCGGTCTGGAGAGCAGCCTCGCTTCGGGCGCGCTCTCGCAGGGCGCGGGCGACAAGGGGGGCTCGGCCGCGGACCCGACCTCCAAGCTGCTGGAGCTGGCCTCCGGCACGCACACCCTGCGCGTCGCCGCCGACGGCCAGGACAAGCAGAAGGTCTCCCTGATCGAGAAGGCCGCCGAGTACAGCGTCATCCGCAACGGCGACCAGGTGTGGGCCTACGACAGCGCGTCGAACGAGGCGTACCACGCGACCGGGGCGGGCGACCACAAGGGTGCGAAGGCGGCGCCCGAGGACGTGCCGACCACGCCGAAGGACTTCGCCGAGGAGGCTCTGAAGGCCGCCGACAAGACGACGTCGGTGACGGTCGACGGCACCGCGCAGGTCGCGGGCCGGGACGCCTACAAGCTGCTCATCAAGCCCAAGCAGTCGGGCACGACGGTCGGCGCCATCAGCATCGCGGTCGACGCCACTACCGGGCTGCCGCTGAAGTTCACCCTTACCCCGGCGTCCGGTGGAGCGGCCGTCGTCGACGCGGGCTTCACCCAGGTGTCGTTCACCAAGCCGGCCGCGTCGACGTTCGACTTCACGCCGCCCAAGGGCACGAAGGTCACCCAGGGCGACGACCTCAAGGACGAGGGCAAGGCGCGTGCCGAAGGCACCGAGAAGTCGGCGCGGGGCGCCGAGAAGCGGGCGCAGGAAGGCGACAAGGCGGCCCCCGGCGCCGAGCCCAGGACCATCGGTGAGGGCTGGAACGCGGTCGTCGTCTTCGACACCGGCAGCAAGGGTGGCGTGCCCTCGGACGCCTCGTCCAAGGACGGCGCGGTCGCCGGCTTCCTGGGCTCCCTCGGCGACCAGGTCAAGGGCAAGTTCGGCTCGGGCACGGTGTTCTCCACCCGCCTGGTCAACGCCCTGATGACGGACGACGGCAAGGTGTACGCGGGCGCGGTCACCAAGGACGCGCTGGTGAAGGCGGCCGACGCGGGCAAGTAGACCCCGTACGGCACGGACGGCTGGAGCAGGAGAGTCCATGGACGAACTGTCCGCCGCGGAAGCGGAGTCGCAGGACTCCGGGGCGGCGGTGAGCGACCCGGAAGCCCCGGTCATCGCCACCCGCGCCCTCACCAAGCGCTACCGCGGCGGGCAACTCGCCGTGGACGGACTCGACCTGACCGTCCCGGTGGGCAGCGTCTTCGGCTTCCTCGGGCCGAACGGCTCGGGCAAGACCACCACCATTCGGATGCTGATGGGCCTCATCGAGCCCACTTCGGGCACGGCGCGTGTGCTGGGGCGGCCCATGCCCCGCGCCTCGCGCGCCGTGCTTCCGCAGGTCGGCGCCCTCATCGAGGGCCCGGCGCTCTACGGATTCCTCTCAGGCCGCGACAACCTCGTGCGCTACGACGCCGCCGACCCCACCGCCGACCCGCGCACCCGGGGTGCGCGGGTCGGGGCCGCGCTGGAGCGGGTGGGTCTGACAGCGGCGGCCGGCAAGAAGGCGAAGGCGTACTCCCTGGGGATGAAGCAGCGTCTCGGTCTTGCGGCCGCCCTGCTCCAGCCCCGTCGGCTCCTCGTCCTGGACGAGCCGACCAATGGTCTCGACCCGCAGGGCATGCGCGAGATCCGTTCACTCGTCAGGGAACTGGCGTCCGACGGCACGACCGTCTTCCTCTCCTCCCACCTGCTCGACGAGATCGAACAGGTCTGCACGCACGCCGCCGTGATGGCGCAGGGACGACTGATCGCGCAGGGCGCGGTGGCGGACCTGGCGGCCGGGGCACGCGGGCGTCTGGTCGTGACCACCCCGGACGTGACGGAGGCGGCCCGCGTACTGAAGGAACAGGGCGTCGCCGACGTGGTCATCGGGGAGGACCGGGTAGCGGGCGAACCACCGGAGGGCGAACCGGCGGACCTGAACGCCGCGCTGGTCACCGCCGGAGTCCGCGTCCGCGGTTTCGGCGTCGAACGAGGCTCCCTGGAGGACGCGTTCGTGGCGCTGACAGGAGAGGGCTTCGATGTCGCAGGCTGAGTGGGCGGAACCGGGCCGGACTTCGGCTCCACGGAAGCAGAACCCGCTGTGGACCTTGGGGCTGCTGCGCAGTGAGCTGGTGACCACCCTGCGGCGGTGGCGTACGCTCGCGCTGCTGGCCGTTCTGGCGGCTGTGCCGATCCTGGTCGGGATCGCCGTCAAGATGGAGACGGGCGACGGTTCCGGCGGCGGGCGAGGCGGCGACGGTCCCGCGTTCATCACACAGATCACCAACAACGGCCTTTTCCTGGTCTTCACGGCGCTCGCCGTGACACTCCCGTTCTTCCTGCCGATGGCGGTCGGTGTCATCGCGGGCGACGCCATCGCGGGCGAGGCCGGCTCCGGCACCCTGCGCTACCTTCTGGTCGCGCCCGCGGGGCGCACTCGTCTCCTCCTCGTCAAGTACGCGACCACCATGGCCTTCTGCCTCCTCGCCACCCTGGTCGTCGCGGTCTCGGCGCTCGCGGTGGGCGCCCTGCTCTTCCCGCTGGGCGACCTGACGACGATCTCGGGCACCCGTATCGGCCTCGCCGACGGACTGGGCCGTGCCCTGCTCATCGCGCTGGTCGTCGCCGCGTCCCTGACCGGCCTGGCGGCCCTGGGACTGTTCGTCTCCACCCTCACCAACAGCGGGATCGCGGCGATGGCGACCATGGTCGGCCTGGTGATCACCGTGCAGATCCTGGACCAGATCCCGCAACTGCACGCGCTCCAGCCGTACTTCTTCCCGCACTACTGGCTGTCGTTCGCGGACCTGATGCGTGACCCGGTGTACTGGGACGACCTGGTCCGCAACCTCGGCCTCCAGGCCCTGTACGCGGCGGTCTTCGGCTCGGCGGCCTGGGCGCGCTTCTCGACCAAGGACGTCACGGCCTGAGGGGCACCGATCGGTGTCGAGGCCGGGCATGCGCAACCAGCCCGACCAGTGATCCGGGTAGCGCTCGCTGTGGGCACCTGGGACAGGCCTGTGACGCGGCGGTGACGCCGGAAGCGTATGGCGGCCGGAGACTTCAAGGAGGCGATCCGGTTCGGTCGCCGGGCTGCGGCGAGGAGGGGAAGGATGACGCGTACGGCGCATATGGCGGGTGCGAGGCGTATATCGCTTCTGCCGGGCACTTCCACTGGCAGCCTTTCCTCGACCGGCCGACCCGAGTGAGGGGAACGATGTCCCGACTCAGCCATGCACACGAGCGAGGACGCTCCGCCGCCGGGGTCGTCTCCACGGAGGAAACGGGGGCCGGGATGACGCCTATCGAGGTTCATGTGCCGGCGTGCGCGCGGGACGGAGGTGCGGGCGTCGGTGCCGATACCGGGGCCGGGGCCACCGTCGGCGGAATGCCGGTGGTCGCGGCATCGGGGGAGTCGGTCCAGCAGGCCGTCCTGAACCACCTCCACCGTCTCGCCCTGGCCGCGGGTCACCCTGTCCTCGCGGCCGTCCGTGACGAGCGGATCGGGTATGTGGTGTCGGTACGGGTGCTGGTGGACGGGTCGAGCGAGTTCACGGGGGAGCCGATGCGGGCGGGCTCGCCCGAGGCACCGGCGCACCGAACCCCGGTGGCCCCGCCCTCCGCCCCGGCCAGGCGGCCAGAGCCGGGGCCTGGCTTCCCTCCCGCCGCCGTGGACGCCCCCATACCTCCTGGAGGTGCCGTCGAGGCCTTCATGGTGCGGGCGGTGTCCGAGCAGGCGCCGTTGATCAGCGCGACCTCGGGGCCGGCGCAGGTGCTGCCGAGGGCCGGTGCCGTACCTCCGGGTATGGTCCAGCCCCCCACGGGCACCTTCGGCCCCCCACCGGTGACCCCCGCGACCGCTCCCGTGTGGCCGGCCCCGGCGGCCGGGCCGGACGAGCCGCACACGCCAGGACCTCCCGGCTTCGGGCTCGGGCCGTACTCCGCGCCCGAGGGGAAGCCCACCCCGGCGCCGCGGACCGTTCCTACCGCCAGGGCCGCGGAGGAGGCCAAGGAGCCGCCGGTGCACGAGTTCGCCATCGCCGAGACCGTGCTCGCGCCGGACTCGGGGCCCGTACCGGCGGGCCGCCCGGAGGGTCCCCTCGCCGAGCCCCTGGCGCTGATCAACGAGGCCGTGAAGGAGGGACGGATCACGGAGGCGGACGGGATGGCCGAGCGGACCGTCGCCGAAGCCTCCCGCACCCTCGGTGCCGACCACCCGGACGTCCTGCGCCTGCGGGAGCTCACCGCGTACATCGCCTACCTGGCCGACGACCCGCTGCGCTCGTTCCGCCTCTCGCTCGACCTGGCCCGGCTCCACCACCGCGTGCGCGAGCCGCGCGGCGCATACGGCCATGTGCAGAGCGCGGCCGCCGCCTGGCGTGCCGTCCGTGATCCGCTTCAGGGCCTGCACCTCGGCCGGGACCTCATCGATCTTTGGGGTGAACTCGCCGCCGTCCCCGGCCCCGCCGCCGACGACCTCGAGCAACTGGAGCGCGCCCGTACCCGGATGGGCCGCCTCGCCGAACGCGCCCGCGCCGCCACCGCCGGAGAGCCGCCCAACGCCCGGTGACCACAGGCGGACGGCCGACGTCCGCGGGATTACGGCCTGACGTCCACCGGATCGGGACCGGCCGTCACGCCGTCCGGCTTCCGTGACGGGTTCACCGTCCCGGCGGGCGGGAGGCCTGCGCCCGGCGCGACGGCCGCGCTCCTGAGCGCGCGCGCCGCCGCGTGGGCCGTGCGCAGGGCGTCCCCGGTCAGCAGCGCCAGCGCGAGCCAGACCAGCGCGAAGCCCGCCCACCGCTCGGGCGGCATCGCCTCATGGAAGTAGAGGATGCCGAGCAGGAACTGGAAGACCGGCGCCAGGTACTGCAACAGACCGAGCGTCGACAGCGGCACGCGTATCGCGGCCGCGCCGAAGCAGACGAGGGGAAGCGCGGTGACCACGCCTGTGGCGGCGAGCAGCGCCGCGTGCCCGGCGCCGTGGGAGGCGAACGTCGCCTCACCCCGCGCCGACAGCCACAGCAGATACGCCAGCGCGGGCACGAACTGCACGGCGGTCTCCGCGGCCAGCGACTCCATACCGCCCAGGCCGATCTTCTTCTTCACCAGCCCGTAGGTGGCGAAGGAGAAGGCGAGACACAGTGAGATCCACGGCGGGCGGCCGTAGCCGATCGTCAGCACGAGCACGGCCGCGAAACCGACCGCGACCGCCGCCCACTGGACGGCCCGCAGCCTCTCCTTCAGCAGCAGCACGCCCATCGCGATGGTGACGAGCGGGTTGATGAAGTAGCCGAGTGAGGCCTCCACCACATGGCCGCTGTTCACGGCCCAGATGTACACACCCCAGTTGACGGTGATGACCGCCGCCGCGACCGTGACCAGCCCCAGCTTGCCGGGCTGGCGCAGCAGCTGCCCCGCCCAGGCCCAGCGCCGCATCACCAGCAGCGCCAGGATGACCAGGGCCAGGGACCACACCATCCTGTGGGCGAGGATCTCCATCGCCCCGGCGGGTTTCAGCAGCGGCCAGAAGAGGGGGACGAGCCCCCACATCCCGTACGCCGCGAAGCCGTTCAGCAGACCTGTCCGCCGTTCACCCTTCGACTTCTCGGCCACGGGCCCCTCCTTGTTCGCGTGACTGCTCCCATGCGGCATCCATGAAGGTAACGCGAGCGCCCCCGCCCGTCATACCCGTATCGCCATACGGTCATGACAGCCGGGGGTGCCGTGGTGGCCGGGGGCCGTCGGGCCTGTTCAGCCCTTGAGCGCGAGCCTGATCGACTCGGCGACCGGGGTGGTCGGGCGGCCGGCCAGGCGGGAGAGGTCGCCGGTGGTGACGGCCAGCTCGCCCTTCTCGATGGAGACATCCACGCCGGCCAGGATCGAGGCGAGGGGCCCCGGCACCCCGGCGCCGGTCAGGATCCCGGTGTAGGTGTCCAGTGGGACGGCGTTGTACGCGATCTCCTTGCCGGCCTGCTTGCCCACCTCGGCGGCGTATTCGGCGAAGCTCCACGCGGTGTCGCCGCTCAGCTCGTACGTGGCGTTCTCGTGGCCTTCACCGGTCAGCACCGCGACGGCGGCGGCCGCGTAGTCGGCGCGGGAGGCGGAGGCGACCCGGCCCTCACCCGCGGCCTGGACGACCGCGCCGTGCTCCAGGACGGGGGCGAGGTTCTCGGTGTAGTTCTCGTGGTACCAGCCGTTGCGCAGCAGCGCGTAGGGCACGCCCGACTCCAGGATCAGCCGCTCGGTGGCCCGGTGGTCGTCGGCCAGGGCGGCCGTCAGGCTTCCGAGGGCGCTGGTGTAGGCGAACAGGGCGACCCCGGCCGCCTTGGCGGCGTCGAGGACGACCTTGTGCTGACCGACCCGGCCCTTGTCGAACTCGTTGCCGGAGATCAGCAGCATCCTGTCGCCGGCGGCGAAGAGGTTTTCGAAGGTTTCGGGGGCGTTGTAGTCGGCGACCGCGATTCGCACACCGCGGTCCGCGAAGTCGGCGGCCTTCTCGGGGCTGCGGACGACCGCGGTGATCCGGTCGGCCGGAACCTTCTCCAGGAGCTGCTCCACGACGTGACGGCCGAGGTGTCCGGTGGCTCCGGTGACGACAATGCTCATGACGGAAACTCCTTGTGGGGTGGTCTGGCACTAACCCTAGGAGCGGTACTAACTATTGGAAAGTACCCACTTTGAAGTAAGGTACTGGCATGACGGTAAGTGCCTCGAATGCCTCCCCTGTCCCGGCGGCCCGTGGGAGGGACGCCGAGGCCGCGCTGTGCCCCCATCGCCTGGTCCTGGAGCACGTCACCAGCCGCTGGGGCGTCCTCGTCCTGATCGAGCTGCTCGACCGCCCCCACCGCTTCAGCGAGTTGCGCCGGGCGATCGGGCGGGTGGGCCGCGTCAGCGAGAAGATGCTCACCCAGACGCTTCAGACCCTGGAACGCGACGGCCTCGTCCACCGCGACGCCAAACCGGTGATCCCGCCGAGGGTCGACTACTCCCTGACCGACCTGGGCCGCGAGGCGGCCGCCCAGGTGCGCGCGCTGGCGCTGTGGACGCAGGAGCGCATGCCCGATGTGGAGCGCGCCCGTCGGGCATACGACGAGGCCCGGACGCAGAGCGCCCAGGCCTCGTCGAACCGCACATGAGTCGATGCGAGGACCCGCACCCGTCCCGGGGCCCCGGGGCTCTGGAGATGAGCCGCCAGGCAACCCTCAGGCGAGTCGCCCGGACTCCTAGCCGACCACCGTCCAGGTGTCCCCGCCCGCCAGCAGTGCGGCCAGGTCGCCCTTGCCGTTCTGCTCGATCGCGGTGTCGAGCTGGTCTGCCATCTGCGTGTCGTAGACGGGCCGGTCCACGGAGCGGAAGACGCCGATCGGGGTGTTGTGCAGGGTCTCCGGATCCGCCAGCCGGGACAGCGCGAACGCCGTCGTGGGGGAGGCGGCATGGGCGTCGTGGACGAGTACCTCCGCCTCGTTCTCCGGAGTGACGGCGACCACCTTCAGATCACCGGTCCGCAAGTCCCGGACGACCCCCCGCGAACCCTCCGGCCCGAACCGGATCGGCTTCCCGTGCTCCAGCCGGATCACCGCCTCCTCGGCGGTCTGCTTGTCCTTGAGGGCGTCGAAGGCGCCGTCGTTGAAGATGTTGCAGTTCTGGTAGATCTCCACCAGCGCGGTGCCCGGGTGGGCGGCGGCCTGGCGCAGCACCTCGGTCAGGTGCTTGCGGTCGGAGTCGACCGTCCGGGCCACGAAGGACGCCTCGGCGCCGATCGCCAGGGACACCGGATTGAAGGGCGCGTCCAGCGAGCCCATCGGCGTCGACTTGGTGATCTTGCCAACCTCGGAGGTGGGCGAGTACTGGCCCTTGGTCAGCCCGTAGATCCGGTTGTTGAACAGCAGGATCTTCAGGTTGACGTTGCGGCGCAGGGCGTGGATGAGGTGGTTGCCGCCGATGGACAGCGCGTCGCCGTCACCGGTGACCACCCACACCGACAGATCGCGGCGCGAGGAGGCGAGCCCGGTCGCGATCGCGGGGGCACGGCCGTGGATGGAGTGCATCCCATAGGTGTTCATGTAGTACGGGAAGCGCGACGAACAGCCGATGCCCGAGACGAAGACGACGTTCTCCCTGGCCAGGCCCAGTTCCGGCATGAAGCCCTGGACGGCGGCAAGGATCGCGTAGTCACCGCAGCCGGGGCACCAGCGCACTTCCTGATCGGACTTGAAGTCCTTCATGGACTGCTTGGCCACTGCCTTGGGAACGAGGGAAAGCGCCTCGATCGTGTCCGTGCCTTCCGTGGTCGTCTCAGCCATCGATGGCCTCCTTGAGAGCCGCGGCGAGCTGCTCGGCCTTGAACGGCATACCGTTCACCTGGTTGTACGAATGGGCGTTCACCAGGTACTTCGCCCGGATGAGTGTGGCGAGCTGGCCGAGGTTCATCTCGGGGATCACCACCTTGTCATAACGATTCAGGACCGGGCCGAGATTCCGCGGGAACGGGTTGAGGTGCCGCAGATGCGCCTGCGCGATCGACTCGCCGGCCACGCGCAGCCGCCGCACCGCCGCGGTGATCGGGCCGTAGGTCGATCCCCAGCCGAGGACGAGGGTCCGCGCCCCGTGCGGGTCGTCCACCTCCAGGTCGGGCACCACCATTCCGTCGACCTTCGCCTGGCGCGTGCGCACCATGAAGTCGTGGTTGGCCGGGTCGTAGGAGATGTTGCCCGTGCCGTCCTGCTTCTCGATGCCGCCGATGCGGTGCTCCAGGCCGGGCGTGCCCGGGATGGCCCAGGGGCGGGCGAGGGTCTGCGGGTCGCGCTTGTAGGGCCAGAACACCTCGGTGCCGTCGTCCAGCGTGTGGTTCGGGCCCTGGGCGAACTGCACCCGGAGGTCAGGCAGCTCGTCCAGCTCCGGGATGCGCCAGGGCTCCGAGCCGTTCGCCAGATAGCCGTCGGACAGCAGGAACACCGGTGTTCGGTAGGTCAGCGCGATCCGGGTCGCCTCCAGGGCCGCGTCGAAGCAGTCGGCCGGGGTGCGCGGGGCGATCACCGGAACCGGCGCCTCGCCGTTGCGCCCATACATCGCCTGGAGCAGGTCGGCCTGCTCGGTCTTGGTCGGCAGGCCCGTGGACGGCCCACCGCGCTGGATGTCGACGACCAGCAGCGGCAGCTCGAGGGAGACCGCGAGCCCGATGGTCTCGCTCTTGAGGGCCACACCGGGCCCGGAGGTCGTGGTGACCGCCAGGGAACCGCCGAACGCCGCACCCAGCGCCGCGCCGATGCCCGCGATCTCGTCCTCTGCCTGGAAGGTCCGCACGCCGAAGTTCTTGTGCTTGGACAGCTCGTGCAGGATGTCCGAGGCCGGGGTGATCGGGTAGGAGCCCAGGAACAGCGGCAGGTCCGCCTGGCGGGAGGCGGCGATCAGGCCGTACGACAGGGCGAGGTTCCCGGAGATGTTGCGGTACGTGCCGACCGGGAAGGCCTTGGCGGCCGGTGCGACCTCGTACGAGACCGCGAAGTCCTCCGTCGTCTCGCCGAAGTTCCAGCCCGCGCGGAAGGCGGCGATGTTGGCGGCCGCGATGTCCGGCTTCTTCGCGAACTTCGATCTCAGGAACCTCTCGGTGCCCTCGGTCGGCCGGTGGTACATCCAGGACAGCAGGCCCAGCGCGAACATGTTCTTGCTGCGCTCGGCCTCCTTGCGGCTGAGGTCGAACTCCTTGAGCGCCTCGACGGTCAGGGTCGTCAGCGGCACCGGGTGGACGCTGTAGCCGTCCAGAGAGCCGTCCTCCAGGGGGCTGGCCGCGTAGCCGACCTTCTGCATCGCCCGCTTGGTGAACTCGTCCGTGTTGACGATGATCTCCGCGCCGCGCGGCAGATCGCCGACGTTGGCCTTCAGGGCGGCCGGGTTCATCGCCACCAGTACGTTCGGCGCGTCACCCGGAGTGAGGATGTCGTGATCGGCGAAGTGCAGCTGGAACGACGAGACGCCCGGCAGGGTGCCGGCAGGGGCGCGGATCTCGGCGGGGAAGTTCGGCAGAGTGGACAGGTCGTTGCCGAAGGACGCCGTCTCCGAAGTGAAGCGGTCGCCGGTGAGCTGCATTCCGTCACCGGAGTCGCCCGCGAAACGGATGATCACCCGGTCGAGCTTGCGCACGTCCTTCGTGCTCGCCGGTTTGCGCTGCTCTCCTACGACGGCTCCGTCGGCCTGTTCCGCTGTCCTGCTGACCTGGCTGGTCACTGAACTGGACCTCCTTCGAGGCGACTGTCTGGGAGTGGCCGTCCCGCCGGCCTCCCCGGAATCAACCCTACGTCGGTAAGGGTCGCCTTCCCCCGGTAGTTCGCATGATGGACACGACCGCGAGACAGTCCGACGCCCTGATTTGTCATGGTTTATCCGCCTCCCGGCGCTGCTTTCGAAGACGCTCCCTGCTCAGCCTTTGGTGCTGGTACTTCCGGGGGACTGCTGCGGCGCGGGGGTCGTGCCGACGCCCGGCCCGGCGGACCGTCGGGTCCGCGCACGCTTCCCGTCGACTGACACAGTGTCAGTCGATCAGGAGTTGAGGTAGGTGAGCACGGCCAGAACACGCCGGTGATCCGCGTCGCTCTGCGCCAGGCCGAGTTTCAGGAAGATATTGCTGACGTGCTTCTCCACCGCCCCGTCGCTCACGACCAGCTGTCGGGCGATCGCGGAATTCGTCCGCCCTTCGGCCATCAGGCCTAGGACCTCCCGCTCGCGCGGAGTGAGCGCGGCGAGCACATCCTGTTTGCGGCTGCGTCCGAGCAGCTGTGCGACCACTTCCGGGTCCAGCGCGGTGCCTCCCTGGGCCACCCGCACCACGGCGTCCACGAACTCGCGCACCTCGGCGACCCGGTCCTTGAGCAGATAGCCCACACCGCGACTGGAACCGGCCAGCAGCTCGGTTGCGTACCGCTCCTCGACGTACTGCGACAGCACCAGCACGCCGAGCCCGGGATGCGCCTTGCGCAACTCGACCGCGGCCCGGACGCCCTCGTCCGTATGGGTCGGCGGCATCCGGACATCGGCCACGACAACGTCGGGCAGCTCCCCGCGGTCCGCCAACTCGGTGACGGTCTTGATCAGCGCGCCCCCGTCCCCGACCCCGGCGACGACGTCATGCCCGCGGTCGGTCAGCAGCCGGGTCAGGCCCTCTCTGAGCAGCACTGAATCCTCGGCGATGACCACCCGCACCCTGTCCTCCACGATCCTCGGCCCCCCGTGCCCATCGTCTTCGGCCGTGCGTCTGCGCGGCCGGCGGTTGTCCTGGACCTCCGATGCCCAGGGCATCCTTCGGCACCTCAGTATCGCGCGATCCACAGTTCCACACCGGGCCTGTGGAAAAGCTGCCGCGGCCGTGTTGTGGGGCGTTTTCGCGCCAGGTGGGGAGTGGTCGATACCACTAGCCGGAGACAGCCAGCCACGGCTTGGTCCAGGGCCTCAGGCACCTCGGGCCGGGGCGAACATGGGCCAGGCGTTCGGGCGTCCCCAGCAGGACTCGGGCATCCCGGCCGGGCGTTCGGGCGTTAGTGGTAGGGGCTCGGGCATCCTGGGCAGGCGTTCAGGAGTCTGTAGTAGGGCTCCGCCGTCCTGGGCCAGGCGTCCAGGTGTCTTGGGTCGGGGCTTACGCGTCCGTCGCCGGGTGCTCGGGGGATCGGGGTGGGGCGTTCCGGGCGGACGATCGCCACGGCAGTTCGGCGGTGATCCGGGTCGGGCCGCCGGGCGGCGAATCCACCACCAGGATGCCGTCCACCGCGTCGAGCCGTCCCGCCAGCCCGGCCAGCCCCGATCCGCCGGATGCGTCCGCACCTCCCACCCCGTCATCCGCCACCTGGAGCAGCAATCTGTCCTCCACCCGCCACACATCAACCGTCGCCCGCGTCGCTTGTGCGTGCTTGCTGACGTTCTGCAGCAGCTCCGACACGGTGAAGTAGGCGATCCCCTCGATCGCCGGCGCCGGCCGTGACGGCAGGTCCACCTCCACCCGCACCGGCACGGTGCACCGGGAGGCCACCGCCGACAGCGCCGCGTCCAGTCCCCGGTCCGTCAGTACCGCCGGGTGGATTCCGCGCGCCAGGTCCCGCAGCTCCTGCAATGCCGTCTTGACCTCTCCGTGCGCCTCCTCCACCATCCGCGCGGCCGCCCGAGGGTCCTGCGCCAGCTTTTCCTTGGCCAGCCCCAGGTCCATGGCCAAGGTCACCAGCCGGGCCTGCGCTCCGTCATGCAGGTCCCGCTCGATGCGCCGCAGGTCCGCGGCCGCCGCGTCGACCACCACCCCCCGGTCCGACTCCAGCTGCACCACCCGGGTGGCCAGCCGCGACGGTCCCAGCAGCCCGTGCACCAGCAGCCGGTCCACGGTCGTCAGCCCCCGGACGATCCATGGTGAGGCCAGCGTGATCAACAGTCCCACCAGCGTGGTCACCGTGATCTCGAACGGATTGTCGAGATAGATGCCGTGTGTCTCGTCGCCGTAGAGCTGAAGCCCGCCCTGACCGCCGTACATGGGGAACACCCAGAACCACAGTGGGTACGTGAGCAGCGCCCACCCGCACGTCCAGAAAGTGACCCCCACGATGAACGAGAAGACCGCCCAGGGGAACTGAAGCACCGTGTACAGCATGTGCCGCCACGACACCCCGCTCTTGAGCATCGCCCCGATCCAGGCCATCGGCCCTCGCCGATTCGCCGCCAGATGCTCGGGATCGGCCACCTCCAGCCGCAGCAGCCCCCGGGCCCGCGCCCGCTCCAGCGCACCGAAGCCGCGGCAACCTGCGAGCGCCGCCGCGAGCACCGGTATCCCCAGGAAGGTCACCAGCAGGCCGGCGCCGAGCGAGAACATCGTGACGCTGTACGTGAACATCAGGATCCCGAGGGGCAGGCTCAGCAGCAGGTAGCAGAACTCGCTCCAGCTGCGCGCCTCGACCGGCGCCCGCAGCGCGACCGGAATCCGGTGCGGCCGCCTTCCGTCGCGCTGGGTCCCCGAGCCGTCCCACTCTCCGTATCCCTGCCCGTACTGCGTGGCCATCGGTGTCTTCCGTTCTCCTCGTCGTCCACCCGATACCGTCGGCCTGCTCGGCCCTCTCCGGGTTCGTACCTCCACAGTGCTGGTCCCGCGCCCTTCGGACCATGGAGCCGGTCGGCGTCTTGGAGCGGGGGTTTTCCCCACCCCGTACCGCACGACCCCTGCGGCAGTCCCAGGCACCCACGCCTCCGCGGTATGCGGAGGCGGTCGCACGCTCTCGCGTACGACCGCTTTCCCGCCCCCACAGTGCCCGCGTGCTGCTACCGCCCGCGTACCTCGTCCGCCCGGTCCCGCCAGGGCAGCTCCGCCGTGATCGTCGTCGGGCCGCCCGTCGGAGACTCCACGACGAACAGGCCGTCGACCGCGCCCAGCCGCTCCGCGAGCCCCGCCATGCCGGTGCCGCCGTCAAGGCGGGCGCCGCCGCGACCGTCGTCCCCTACCTGGATGAGCAGCCGCTCCTCGGCCCGCCACACATCGACGGAGGCCGACTTAGCCCCGCTGTGCTTGCTGACGTTCTGCAACAGCTCGGAGACCGTGAAGTAGGCGATGCCCTCGATCGCCGCGGCCGGTCTGCTGTCCAGGTCCACGGTCACCTTCACCGGCACTGTGCAGCGTGCCGCGACCGCCGACAGCGCCGCGTCCAGTCCCCGGTCGGTGAGCACCGCCGGATGAATGCCCCGCGCGAGGTCCCGCAGCTCCTGCAACGCCAGCTTCACCTCGCCGTGGGCCTCCTCGACCATCGCCGCCGCCGAGTCCGGATCCTCCAGCAACTTCTCCTTGGCCAGTCCGAGCCCCATCGCCAGGTTCACCAGCCGGGCCTGTGCTCCGTCGTGCAGATCGCGCTCGATGCGCCGCAGGTCGGCGGCCGCCGTGTCCACGACCACCCCCCGGTCGGACTCCAGCTCGGCGATGCGTCGCTCCAGATCGTCGGAGGGGGACAGCAGGCCCCGCACCATCGCCCGGTCCACGTTCGTCAGCCCGCGTGCCAGGAACGGCAGCACCGGCCACAGCAGGAACAGCGACACGAACGTCACCGTGAAGGTCAGGATCCCCCAGGGCAGCCGGATGAAGTCGTACAGGATCGTCCGCCAGCCCACGGGATCCTTCAGTGCCAGCCACAGACGCTGGAACAGTCCGCCTCCTCTCAGCAGGGGCAACGGCGTCGGCTCCTCCACCCGCACCCCGAGCAGCGCCCTGGCCCGAGCCCGCTCCAGCTTGCCGAGCTGCCGCGCGCCCACCAGACCCGCCGCCAGCACCGGGAAACCGATCACGGTCACCGTCAGCCCCGCACCCGTGGAAAGCACCGTCACCACATAGGCGAACCCGACCAGTGACATCGGCAGGTTCGCGAGCAGATACACGATTTCCCGCCAGGTGTACCCGTCCAGGGCGAAGCGCGGGGGTGGCGGCCGCTGGTCGCTGTCCCGGACGCCGTGGGTCGTCATGCGTTCGCTCATATCTGCCGGCCTCGTTCGGTCATGTCGCTCAGCCTGCCGCGCCGCCCGCCGACACACCATGAGGCGGGCCGCCGCGTGCCGGTGGGGGAAACCCCACCTTCCCGGGCCCGTAGGAGTTCCCTGGGTCCCCCTGAGGCGCGTGACCAGGATCCCGTCAGGCGTGGTGCCGCGGTCCCGTGCGGCGCACTTCCGGGTTCCGTGCGGCGGGCTTCCCGGGTCCCGTGCGGCGGGCTTCCCGGGTCCCGTCAGGCGGGCTTCCCGGGTTCCGTCAGGCGGGCTTCCCGGGTCCCGTGCGGCGGGCTACCCGGGTCCCGTGAGGCGCGGTTCCGGGGTTCCATGCGGCGTGAGCGCTGTCGCACCGGGGGTACGTGATCGGAGCACAGGGGAGTATCGGCGTATCCCGAGGTGTGACGGGCTGCTTACCCTCTCTTTAGCAGGGCCTAGACTCCCGTGCGTACAGATCGTCGAACACAACGTTCGCAAGGTTCACCAGGGTCACGAGGTCAGGGAGCGAGGGGCTGACGTGCCGGATCCGACCGCCGTCGCTGTCATGGCGGAGACCGGGAGCGCGGGGACCGCCGGAAACGTCATCGCGGCGGGCTACTTCCACTCCTACTCCGTCGTCGGGCTGCTCGCCGCCGTCGGCGTGCTCTTCGTCGCCGTCGCCTTCGGCGCGGGCCGCCTGCTGCGCCCCGTCGTGCCCACCCCGGAGAAGCTCCTGACGTACGAGTGCGGCGTCGACCCCGTCGGGGAGGGCTGGGCCCACACACAGGTCCGCTACTACGTCTACGCCTTCCTGTACGTGATCTTCGCGGTCGACTCGATCTTCCTGTTTCCCTGGGCGACGGTCTTCGCCGCCCCCGGCTACGGCGCGGCGACGCTGGTGGAGATGTTCATCTTCCTCGGCTTCCTGGCCGTGGGCCTGCTGTACGCATACAAGAAGGGCGTCCTGACATGGACGTGAACCCCTCGGCTACCTCGGCCTCCTCGGCTCCGGAGCCCGTGCTCCTGCCCGAGCCGAAGCGGCTCGGCGCGCTGGCCCGCCTCGCCCCCGAGCCGATGAAGGTGGTCCTGAACTGGGGTCGCCGCTACTCACTCTGGGTCTTCAACTTCGGTCTCGCCTGCTGCGCGATCGAGTTCATCGCCGCATCGATGGCCCGGCACGACTTCATCCGCCTCGGGGTGATCCCGTTCGCGCCCGGGCCGCGCCAGGCCGACCTGATGGTGGTGTCCGGCACGGTCACGGACAAGATGGCTCCGGCGGTCAAGCGTCTGTACGAACAGATGCCTGAGCCGAAGTACGTCATCTCCTTCGGGGCCTGCTCCAACTGCGGCGGCCCCTACTGGGACTCGTACTCGGTCACGAAGGGCGTCGACCAGATCATCCCGGTGGACGTGTACGTGCCCGGCTGCCCGCCGCGCCCCGAGGCGCTGCTCCAGGGCATCCTCAAGCTCCAGGAGAAGATCGCGCGCGAGTCGCTGGGGGAGCGGTACGGCACCTCGACGCCGTCCACCGCCGCGCTGCAGAGCGGGCTGGTCCAGCCGCCGTCGGCCACTCCGACCGCGGTCTCGGATTCCGGTACGGGCCCGGAGGCGGGTGCGGGTTCCGGGGTGGCGCGATGACCGCCATCGGCTGGCTGCCCGCGTCCGTCGAGGACCTCTTCGGCCCAGAGGCCACGGCCGAGGAGTCGTACGAGGTCCTGACGGTCGACGTGCCGCCCGCGGCCTGGACGGCGGCACTGCGGGTCGCGCGCGACGAACTGGGCTGCACCTATTTCGACTGGCTGAGCGCGGTCGACGAACCCGGCACCGGTCTGCGGGTCGCGGCACATGTGGTGGCCCTGTCACCGGTCCGCCGTCTCCTCGTCCGGACCACGATCCCGCACGAGACCCCCGTCCTGCCCTCGGCCGTGGAGGTCTACGCGGGTGCCGCCTGGCACGAACGCGAGACCCACGAGATGTTCGGCATCACCTTCGAGGGCCACCCGGCGCTGGACCACCTGCTCCTGCCCGAGGGTTTCGAGGGCCATCCCCTGCGCAAGGACTTCGTCCTGGCGGCCCGGGTCGCCAAGGCCTGGCCCGGCGCGAAGGAACCGGGGGAGTCCGACCACGGCGGCCCCAAGCGCCGGCAGATGCTGCCCCCGGGCGTCCCCGACCCGAACGAGTGGGGCCCTCTCGAGGGGCAGCTGCCCCCGGCCCCCGCCCGCCCCGCCCGAGCCGCGGGCCGTGCGGCGGGCGATCGCCCGGTACGCCGCACCCGCACGACAGCCGAAGGCTCGGCGAGCCAGGCCCCGGCGGGCGCCGAACCCGCGGAGACCGCGCCCGCAGCCCGCCGCGCCCGCACCGCCTCGGAGGGTTCGGTATCGCAGCGCGGCGCGGAGCCGGCCACGGAACCTGCGGCCCCTGCGGGTCCCCGCCGCGCCCGCACCGCCTCGGAAGGCTCCGCCTCGCAACGCGCCGAGGGTGACACCGGGGCGACGGCTGCTCCTGCCGCCCCGGCCGGTCCCCGCCGTACGCGCAGCGCGTCGCAGGGCTCGGCCTCGCAGCGCACGGCGGAGGGCGCGGAACCCATCGCCCCGCCCGCTCCTCCTTCCGGCCGTCGCTCGCGCAGCGCCTCCGAAGGCTCCGTCTCGCAAAGCGCGGACGCCGCCGAGTCGACGGGCACAGGCCGCGGGACCCCCGCCGCCCCGCGCAGCGCCGACGCCCCGTGGCACCACGCCCGCCCGGCTTTCGACGAGACCGAGTCGACCGCCCCGGAGCCTCCCGTGAAGCCGGAGAGCGCGGCAGAGCCTTCGGCGGCCGAGACCGGGACGGGGCCTTCCGCGGAACCCGAGCCCCCGGCCGCGCAACGGGACGTCCGGCCCGCAGCACAACCCGAAGCAACCGAGGAGCCCGAAGCAAACGAGGAGCCCGAAGCAAACGACCGGACAGCCCGCCCCGGCGACACCGGCTCCGGCGAAGCACGCCCCGGCGACAGGGGCGCTGCTGAAGTCCGCTCCGGCGACGCGAGTCCCCCCAAGCCCCCCACCCCAGACCAGACCACCCCCGACGACCCCTCCGGAGGCACGCAGTGAACGGCGCTCTCGACGTCGCCCTGCGACTCCTCGTCGTGTTCGTCGTCTTCCTCACCTTCCCCCTGATCGTCGGCCAGACCGAACACAAGGTCATGGCCCATATGCAGGGGCGCCTCGGCCCGATGTACGCCGGCGGGTTCCACGGCTGGGCCCAGCTTGTGGCGGACGGCGTGAAGTTCGCCCAGAAGGAGGACGTGGTCCCGGCGGGTGCCGACCGCCGTATCTTCCAGCTCGCCCCCGCCGTCGCCCTGCTGCCCTACCTCCTCGTGCTCCTCGTCATCCCGATCGGGCCGAGCGAGGGCGCGGTCGGCGAGGTCATCGACGCGGGCATCTTCTTCGTCCTCGCCGTCATGGGCGTCGGCGTCCTCGGCTCCCTCATGGCCGGCTGGGCGTCCGCGAACAAGTTCTCCCTCCTCGGTGGCCTCCGAACCGCAGCCCAGCTCCTCTCCTACGAACTCCCCATGCTGCTCGCCGCGGCCTCGGTGGCCATGGCGGCGGGCACCGTCTCGCTGCCCGGCATCGTCGACGCCTTCCGGTGGTGGTGGCTGCCCTGGCAGATCGTCGGCGCGATCGTCTTCTTCGTCTCCGGCCTCGCCGAGCTGCAGCGCCCGCCGTTCGACATGCCCATCGCCGACTCGGAGATCATCTTCGGCGCGTACACCGAGTACACCGGTCTGCGTTTCGCCCTCTTCCTTCTTGCCGAGTACGCCGGAATCGTCGTCCTGTGCGGGCTGACCACCGTCCTCTTCCTGGGCGGATGGCACGGTCCCTGGGGTGCCGACGGCCTCGGCTGGCTCTGGACTCTGCTGAAGACCGCGATCCTGGCCTTCGTGGTCATCTGGCTCCGCGTCACCTACCCCCGGCTGCGCGAGGACCAGCTCCAGAAGTTCTCCTGGACCTTCCTCGTCCCCCTTTCCCTCGCCCAGATCGCCCTCACCGGCATCGTCAAGGTGGTGATCTCCTAACCATGTCCCGCCCGTCCCCCAACCACCACCACTCGACGACGCCCTCCGGGCGGCCCCGCCTGTCGATCCCCGGCTCCGGCCTCGCCAAGGGTCTGGCCGTCACCCTGCGCACGATGACGAGGAAGTCCGTCACCGAGCAGTACCCGGAGGTCCGGCCCGCCCTTCCGCCGCGCAGCCGCGGCGTCATCGGCCTGTTCGAGGAGAACTGCACCGTCTGCATGCTGTGCGCCCGCGAGTGCCCGGACTGGTGCATCTACATCGACTCCCACAAGGAGACGGTCCCGCCCGCCGCCCCTGGCGGCCGTGAGCGCAGCCGTAACGTCCTGGACCGCTTCGCCATCGACTTCTCCCTCTGCATGTACTGCGGTATCTGCATCGAGGTCTGCCCCTTCGACGCCCTGTTCTGGTCCCCGGAGTTCGAGTACGCCGAGACCGACATCCGTGACCTCACCCATGAGCGCGACAAGCTCCGCGAGTGGATGTGGACCGTGCCGGCCCCGCCCGCCCTCGACCCCGCCGCCGAGGAGCCCAAGGAGATCGCCGCCGCCCGCAAGACCGCCGAGAAGCTTGCCGCAGCCCAGGCCGAGCCCGCCGAGCCCGCCGGGCCGGCCGAGCCCGCCGATCCGCAGGAAGGAGCGTCGTGAGCCTCGCCTCCGCGACGGCGGCCATGGCCGCCGCCCCCACGCACGGCTTCCTCTCGCCGACCGGGGTGGAAGTCGCCTTCCTCCTCTTCGGCCTGGCCACCTTCGGCGCCGCGCTCGTCACCGTGACCAGCCGGCAGCTGGTGCACGCCGCCCTGTGGCTCGTGGCGACCCTCGGCGGGCTCGCCGTCGAGTACCTCCTGCTCACCGCCGAGTTCATCGCCTGGATGCAGGTGCTCATCTACGTCGGTTCCGTCGTCGTCCTCCTCCTGTTCGGTCTGATGCTCACCAAGGCACCCATCGGCCGCTCGCCGGACGCGGACTCCGGCAACCGCTGGGCCGCCCTCACCGTGGCCGTCGCCGCCGCGGCCGCGCTGGTGTGGGTGGTCGTCGATGCCTTCCGCACGACCTGGGTCGACCTCGACGGCGTCGCCTCAGGCTCCACCAGGGTCACGGGCGCGAGTCTGTTCCAGAACTGGGTCCTCCCCTTCGAGGCACTCTCCGTCCTCCTTCTCGCCGCCCTGGTCGGCGCGATCGTCCTGTCCCGCAAGGCCAGGACGAACGCGGCGAACGCCACCGCGAGCACCCCGGCCGTCCCGGGCAGCCCGAGCGGGAAGGAAGGCGGCCGCTGATGCATCTCGTCTATCCCGCCGTACTCTCCGCCCTCCTCTTCTGCACCGGCCTGTACGGCGTCCTCGCCCGCCGCAACGCGATCCTCGTCCTGATGTCGGTCGAGCTGATGCTCAACGCCGTCAACCTCAACCTCGTCGCCTTCGACGTCTGGCTGAGCAGGGCAGCCCGCGAGACGCTGCACTCCGGCCAGGCCCTGACCCTGTTCACCATCGCCATCGCCGCCGCGGAGATCGGCATCGGTCTGGCGATCGTCCTCGCCGTCTACCGCAACCGCGGCACCTCGGACATCGACCGGCTCCGCGACACGGCCGAGAGCCACGACGGCGACACCCCTGCGGCCGAGAAGGCTGAGGCCACCGCGTGACCACGACCACCCTCGCCGTCCTCGTCCCCCTTCTTCCGTTTCTCGGCGCCGCGGCCGGCCTGCTGCTCGGCCGCACGGCCCCCGGGTTCGTCCGTCCGCTCGCCGTCCTGCCGACCCTTGCCTCGCTGGTGCTGGCGGTGCTGGTGGCCGCACGCCAGGGCGGCGGCCGGGCCCTGGACTCCGCGACCGAGCTCACGCCCACCGGCTCGGTCCCCATCGAACTGGCTCTGCACATCGACGGCTTCGCCGCCCTCGTCGCCGTCCTGGTCGGCGTCGTCGCCACCTGTGTGCAGATCTACTCGACGGGCTATCTGCGCGAGGACCCGCGCTACCCCTCGTACGCCGCTCTCGTCTCCCTGTTCACCTCCGCGATGCTCCTGGTCGTCTACTCGGGCGACCTGATCGTCCTGCTGGTCGGCTGGGAGGTCATGGGCATCTGCTCCTACTTCCTGGTCGGCCACTACTGGGAAACCCCGGAGGCCCGCGCAGCCTCCATCAAGGCGTTCCTGGTCACCAAGCTCGGCGACATCCCGTTCCTCATCGGACTGTTCGCGCTCGGCACCGACGCCGGCTCCTTCCGTATCACCAAGGTCCTCGGCACCGTCGCGAGCGGCGGACTACATCACCCCACCCTGGTCGCCCTGCTGCTCCTGGCCGGCGTGGCGGGCAAGTCGGCGCAGTTCCCGCTGCACACCTGGCTCCCCGACGCGATGGCGGGCCCCACCCCCGTCTCCGCGCTGATCCACGCCGCGACCATGGTCGCCGCCGGTGTCTACTTCATCGCCCGTCTCCTCCCGGTCTTCGAGGCATCATCGGCCGCGATGGTGGGTCTTGCCGTGATGGCCGCCGTGACGATGGCCGGATCGGCGCTCGCCGCGCTCGCCCAGGACGACATCAAACGCGTGCTCGCCTATTCGACGATCGGCCAGCTCGGCTACATGACCGGCGCCCTCGCCGTCGGTGACCGCGGTGCCGCCGTCTTCCACCTCCTGTCGCACGGTGCCTTCAAGGCGCTGCTGTTCCTCGCCGCCGGCGTGATCATCCACGCCGCCGGCACCAACTCGCTGGCCACCATGTCCCGTATGAGGGACCTGCGGGCTCGGGTGCCCGACGCCTACTGGACGATGACCGTGGCGCTGCTGTCCCTCGCCGCGATCCCGCCCTTCGCGGGCTTCTTCTCCAAGGAGTCCGTCCTCGGCGCCGCTGAGCACGTCGCCACCGGCCACACCGAGCACGCCCCCGGCGCCGCGGGATGGATCGTCCTCGTCACCGGTCTGGTCACGGCCCTGCTCACCGCCGCCTACGCGACCCGTCTTTGGTTGCTCGCCTTCCGCGGCCATGGCACCGAGGCGCCCGACCACGGCAAGCAGCCCCTCACCATGAACGCGGTGCTTTGGGTGCTCGCCGTCCCGTCGCTCGCGTTCGGCCTCGCCTACGGCGTCCTGCCCACGTGGTTCGACGGCCGCTCCCTCACGCCGACGCTCGCCACCTCGGTCCTCGGCACCGGACTCGCCCTTGTCGGCGGACTCGTCACCTACGGGGCCTGGCGTCACACCACCGCCCTCGCGGCCCGCGTCCCGCTGGGTGCGGTAGCGGCCCACCCCGAGGGGGACGCCGGTCTGGTCGAGGCCGAGGCCATCGCCAGCCACGCTCCCGCGTACGGAAATGTGGCCTCGGCGCCCGACCCGGCAGACCCGGGCCGTCTGCTGCTCGGCCCGCTGCACCGCCACGCGGCCGTCGGCTTCCACCTGGACGCCGTGTACGACGCGCTCTTCGTCCGGCCGGTCAGGGCCGGGGCGAGTCTCGTCAGGTTCCTCGACCGCGAGGTCGTCGAAACCTACGTAAGCGGTGCGGGCGCCCTGCCACGCCTGCTCGGTGCCGCCGTGCGGCGAGCCCAGACCGGCAATGTGCAGACCTATGTGAGCGCGCTGCTCGCCGGCACCGTCGTCCTGGCGGTGGCCGCCCTCCTCGTCGCCACGGGAGTGTGAGCAGACGTGATCGATATCAGCGAGTCCGTGATGCAGTTCCTTCTGGCATTCATCGTCGTCGTGCCGCTTATCGGCGCGCTCGCCGCCCTCCTGCCGGCCCCGCCCGGACTGAAGGGGAAGTCCCCCGAGCAGGCCGTGCTGCGGCACGGTGTCACCGTCACCGGCGCCGTCCTCATCGCCGCGATCGTCCTCGCGCTCGGCTTCGACCACGACCACCCGTCGAAGATGCAGGCCACGACCGACATCAGCTGGATCCCCGCACTCGACGTGCGGATCCACCTCGGCATGGACGGCATCTCTCTCCCCCTTCTGGTCCTGACCGCGCTGCTGACCTTCCTCTGCGCGCTCTACTCGTACTTCAAGCTGCCCGCGGGCCCGTCCCCGAAGGCCTTCGTCGCCCTGCTGCTCGTCCTCGAGTCCGGCACCCTTGCCACCTTCGCCGTCCTCGACCTGCTGCTGTTCTTCCTCGCGTTCGAGATGGTCCTCATCCCGATGTACTTCCTCATCGCCCGCTGGGGCGGCGAGGGGCGGACGCGGGCCGCGTGGAGATTCATCCTTTTCACGCTGCTCGGCTCCGTCGTCATGCTGCTCGGCCTGCTCCTGATCGGACTCAAGGCAGGCACGTTCGACATGGTGGCACTCGCCACTGACAACGGCCGCTCGCTCACCACATCCGTGCAGGTCATCGCCGTACTGGCGATCGGAATCGGGCTCGCGGTCAAGACGCCGATGTGGCCGCTGCACAGCTGGCTGCCCGATGCCCACACCGCGGCACCCACCGTCGGCTCGGTCCTGCTGGCCGGCGTTCTACTGAAGATGGGCACGTACGGATTCGTCCGCATCCTCCTGCCGGTTGCCCCGGCCGGGTTCCACACCTTCGCGCCCTACCTCGCCGCCTTCGCCGTCGTCGGGATCATCTACGGATCCCTGGCCTGCCTCGCTCTCACCAAGCGGGGCGCGAAAGGCGACCTCAAGCGGCTCATCGCCTACTCCTCCGTCGGCCACATGGGCTTCGTCCTGCTCGGCATCGCGACGACCACCCCCACCGGAGTGAACGGCGCGCTGTTCGCCAACATCGCCCACGGCCTGATCACCGGCTTGCTCTTCTTCCTCGTCGGCGCGCTGAAGGACCGCACGGGCACCACCGACCTCGACACCCTCTCCCTCACGCCGCCCGACCACCACCCCGCAACGAGCGGCTCCGCCGTGCCGGATCATTCCGAGACCGGCGCCGCGCTCTACGGCAAGGCACCCCGGCTCGGCGGCCTGCTCGCCTTCGCGGCCGTCGCCTCGCTCGGCCTGCCGGGTCTGGCGGGATTCTGGGGTGAGATGCTCGCGATGTTCGCCGCCTTCAAACCCGCGGCAGACCTCAGCCGTCCGGCCTTCCTCACCTTCATGGCGATCGCCGCGTTCGGCACGCTGCTCACCGCCGCGTACATGCTCATCGTGGTCCGGCGGGTGTGTATGGGTGCCGTCCCGCAGGGGGCCCCCAAACTCGCCGACGTCCACACCTACGAGTTCGCGGCCTGGACGCCGCTCGTCGTCCTCACCGTCGTCGCCGGCCTGTGGCCCAGGGCCCTCCTCGGCCTGACCGACCCGGCCGTGCAGCAGCTCCTCACAGGAGGCACCCGATGAGCTCCCTCGTCCAGTCCGTCGACTGGTTGGCGATCGCGCCGCCCACCATCACGGCGGTCGTCGGACTCGTCGTCCTCGTCGCCGACCTCTTCGTCGGCGAGCGGAGAAAGGCCCTCCTCGGCTGGGGCTCCGTCGCCGGACTCGCCGCCGCGGCGCTCATGCTGCTGCCCCTCCTGGACGGCGACCGCGCCACCTTCTGCCTGACGGGCGATCCGCACCTGTGCAGCTACACGGCGGACCGTTTCACCCTCGTCATCCAGCTCCTCGTCCTCCTCGGCGCCCTCCTCGCGGCCCTGCTGTCCGTCACCGCCCTGAAGGACGCCCGCAGGGAAGTCCCCGAAGGGGAGTTCTGGTTCCTGCTGCTCTCCTCCGCGGCCGGAGCCGCCCTGCTGCCCGCCTCCCGCGACCTGGCGACCCTCGTCGTCGCCCTGGAGGTCGCGTCCCTGCCGGCCTTCGCCCTCGTCGGCATCCGGCACGGCGAGAAGAGGTCCTCCGAAGCGGCCCTGAAGTTCTTCCTGTCGTCCGTCACCGCCACCGCGGTGAGCCTCATGGGCATCAGCTTCGTCTACGCGTCCACGGGCACCCTGTACCTCGCCCGGACCGCCGACAGGATCCAGCACGCTGACGGTCAGCTGCACACGCTCGCCCAGGCGGGCGTCGTCATCACCCTCGTCGGCTTCGCCTTCAAGACGGCCGCGGTCCCGTTCCACTTCTGGGTGCCCGACACCTACGTGGGCGCGCCCCTGCCGGTGGCCGCCTACCTGTCCGTCGTCGGCAAGGCGGTCGGCTTCTCCGGCCTGATCCTCGTCACCGTCGTGGCCTTCCCGTCGTACTCCGATGTATGGGGCCCGGCCCTCGCCGCGCTGGCGGCTCTCACCATGACCGTCGGCAACGTGGGCGCCCTGCGGCAGCAGGCCACGCGCGCGTACAGCGCCGTGCGCCTGCTCGCCTGGTCCTCCGTCGGCCAGGCCGGATACCTCCTGGTGCCTATCGCGGCTGCCGCCTACTCCAGGGACGCCCAGAAGTCGATCGGCTCCACCGTGGCGTACGCCCTCATGTACGGCGCGGTGAATCTCGGCGCCTTCGCCGTGGCCGCGCTCGTGGGCAGGGTGAGGGCCCTGAACCGGATCATGGACTACCGCGGCCTGTACGCATCCCACCCCCTCGCGGCCCTGCTGATGGCGTTCTTCCTGCTCTGCCTGGCGGGCCTCCCACCGGGCATCATCGGTCTCTTCGCGAAGGTCACCGTCTTCTCCGCGGCCGTCGACGCCGGGCTCGGCTGGCTCGCCGTGGTCATGGCGTTCAACGTGGTGATCGCGCTCTTCTACTACCTCCAGTGGACGGCTCTGCTCTTCCGCGCCCCCGAGGGAGAGCCCGAGAAACACCGTGTCCCGGCTCCGCTCACGGCCGCCATCGCCCTGACCGCCGTCCTGGGCATCGCCCTGTCCGGAGCACCGCAGCTGGTGCTGCGCTTCTCGGCCACCGCCCTCTTCTGACCGACGCCCTCACCGCGCGGGGCACTCGAGACTCGGCAGGCGCGCGTGGGGGCACTGCCTCACCCGGACGGCCTACACGCCCCGGTCCCTGCGCAAGGGAACTCGCGCTCCTCGCCTGGCGTTGACCAGTGCGGGAGGGTCCACTGAGAAGTGGAGTCAGCAGCATCCGCAGGCAAAGGGTTCCCCTGCCGCACCACTTGGAGGGCGTACCGTGCACCGCCGGCACAACGGGCTCAGGACCGCAGTACTCCTCGGGGGACTGTCCGCACTCATCATCGTCATCGGCAGCTTCTTCGGGCGTACGGGTCTTATCGTCGCGGTCGTCGTCGCACTCGGCACCAACGCGTATGCGTACTGGAACAGCGACAAACTGGCTCTACGCGCGATGCGTGCACGCCCGGTGAGCGAATTCGAGGCACCGGGGCTCTACCGCATGGTCCGCGAGCTCTCCAACCAGGCCCGCCAGCCCATGCCCCGCCTCTACATCTCGCCGACGGAGGCACCGAACGCGTTCGCGACGGGCCGCAATCCGCGCAACGCGGCCGTGTGCTGCACCGAAGGCATCCTGCGTCTCCTCGACGAGCGGGAACTGCGCGGCGTCATCGGCCATGAGCTGAGCCACGTGTACAACCGCGACATCCTGATCTCGTCGGTCGCAGCGGCCCTCGCCTCAGTGATCATGTTCCTGGTGAACTTCGCCTGGCTGATCCCCGTCGGCCGCTCGGACGACGACGAAGGTCCCGGCCTCCTCGGCATGCTGCTGATCCTGATTCTGGGTCCGCTCGCCGCGTCCGTAATCCAGCTCGCCATCAGCCGCTCCAGGGAGTACGAGGCAGACGCCTCCGGCGCACAGTTGACAGGCGACCCCCTCGCGCTCGCGAGCGCCCTGCGCAAGCTGGAGGTGGGCACCAAACAGCGCCCGCTGCCGCCCGAGCCGCGCATCGAGACCGCGAGCCACATGATGATCGCGAACCCTTTCGGTCCTGGCCAGGGACTCGCCAAGATGTTCTCCACGCACCCGCCGATGGCGGAGCGCATCGCCCGGCTCGAGCAGATGGCAGGTCGCCACCGGTGAAGACAGTCCTGAACGGCATATGGCTCGTGCTGAGCGGCTTCTGGCTGTTCCTCGGCTACCTGCTCGCGGGTGTGCTGCTGTGCGTCACGATCATCGGGATACCGTTCGGCATCGCTGCCTTCCGTATCGGTGTCTACGCCTTGTGGCCCTTCGGCTACACGACGGTCGAGCGCGGTGACGCCGGCGCGCCCTCCTGCATCGGCAACGTCCTGTGGCTGATCCTGGCGGGCTGGTGGCTGGCCCTCGCCCATATCGTCACGGGCATCGCCCTGTGCCTCACGATCATCGGCATTCCGTTCGGCATCGCCAACTTCAAGCTCATCCCGGTCTCGCTGCTGCCTCTCGGGCGCGAAATCGTGCGCTCCGACGAGCCGTTCGCGACGCGTTGACGGTCAGGGCGGAGGGGGCGGCGGAGTCCGCCGGGTCCGCCCTTCCCATGACCTACGCCTCCTCCGCGCCGTACGCCGCCCCGCCGGAAGGCTGTCGCTCGGTCGGCGGTCCCGCGTCGCGTAGAGGCGGGAGGGGTTATCCACAGGCCGCCCCATTGTCAGGGGCTCCCGGCATCATGAACCCATGACCGAGATCGAGCAGTTGCTGGACAGGGTTGCGGACCAGGGCCGCACCCTCCGCCGGTGGGGCCGACGTTCAGGTGTCCGGGCCCGTGCAGAAGGGGACACCGGCACGCACGAGCAGGCCCTGGGCTTTTCCCTGCCGCCGTTGCCCGCGGAGATGTACCTGCGGATAGGGGACGGCGGGGTTCGGCCCCGGCTACGGCCTGTTGCCCCTGCTCGGCGGCCTTCCGTCCAGTGAGCCTGCCGCGCCTACGCCACCACCGGAGTTCCCGCGCCGCCCGTGCCGAAGGCTCCCCGTACCGTCACCGCCGGAGACTCCCGCCACCGTCGGGCCATCTCCTCCCGCGGACGATGGCTACCGCGCGGCCCCCCACCGCCGTACGCCGTACGCCACCACGCCCACAACCAGCACCCCCGCGCCCACACCCACCGACACGGCGGGCAGCGCGAACGCCAGAGTGACGCAGCCGACCAGCCCGACCGCCGGTACGACGCGCGAAGCCGGCGACGGATTCAGTGTCCACGCGGACGCATTGGCGATCGCGTAGTACGCCAGCACCCCGAAGGAGGAGAAACCGATCGCGCCCCGGACGTCCACCGTCGCGGCGAGCGCGGCCACCACGGCACCGACGGCCAGCTCGGCCCGGTGCGGTACGTGGTAGCGCGGGTGCACCACCGCCAGGCCGCCTGGCAGATGCCGGTCCCGGGCCATGGCCAGTGTCGTCCGCGAGACGCCCAGGATCAGCGCAAGGAGCGAGCCCAGCGCGGCCACCGCGGCGCCCACCCGCACCACCGGGACGAGGCCGGGCACGCCCGCCGCCCGCACCGCGTCCGCCAGCGGCGCCGCCGTGTGACCCAGCCCATCCGGACCCAGCACGGAAAGGACGGCGACAGCAACTGCCGCGTACACCACCAGCGCGATGCCCAGGGCCAGCGGGATCGCGCGCGGGATGGTGCGCTGCGGATGCCGGACCTCCTCGCCGAGGGTGGCGATCCGCGCGTACCCGGCGAAGGCGAAGAACAGCAGCCCGGCCGCCTGGAGCACCCCGGCGGCGCCGCCCGAGCGGCCCACGTCGAGCCGCGACGCGTCGGCCGCCCCGGCACCGAGACACACGACGACCACGGAAGTGAGGACAGCCAGGACCAGCGCCACGATCACCCGTGTCAGGAGAGCCGACTTCTGCATGCCGCCGTAGTTCACCGCGGTGAGCGCCACCACGGCCGCCACCGCCACGGCGTGCGCCTGGCCGGGCCAGACGTAGGCGCCCACGGTGAGTGCCATGGCCGCACAGGAGGCGGTTTTCCCGACGACGAACGACCAGCCCGCCAGGTACCCCCAGAACGCGCCGAGCCGCTCCCGCCCGTACACATAGGTGCCGCCCGAGGCTGGATACAGGGCGGCCAGCCGTGCAGAGGACGTCGCGTTGCAGTAGGCGACCACGGCCGCGAGGGCCAGCCCGAGCAGCAGCCCGGACCCGGCCGCGTGCGCCGCCGGGGCGAGGGCGGCGAAGATCCCGGCCCCGACCATCGACCCGAGCCCGATGACGACGGCGTCACCGAGCCCGAGGGTTCGGCGCAGCGCCGCGCCACCAGGCGATTGCCCCTCCGACTGCGTCATGGACGGCACCATACTGACCCGCAACCACGGGCACTCCGGGGGCGTCCTCCCCGATGAGAGGCACGATCGCGGGAAACAGCGCGACCAGCAGCATCAGGTGGCGTCAACGCATGCACACGGCCTGGCCGGAGCAGGAGCACAGCACAGGCACAGCGTGGAGAGGCAGGGTCAGGGCATGAGCATCGTCGGCTGGATCATTCTGGGGCTGTTGGCGGGGGCCATCGCGAAGTTCCTGCTACCGGGCAAGGACCCCGGTGGCTTCTTCGGCACGACCCTCATCGGTATCGCGGGTGCCTTCATCGGCGGCTGGATCTCCGCCCGCTGGCTCCACCACCCGATCACCAAGCACTTCTACGACGGCGCGACCTGGGCGGCCGCGATCGGCGGCTCTCTGGTGCTGCTGATCCTCTACCGCGTTCTGTTCGGTGACTCACGGCGCTGACCGGGCACCTGAAGCCGCAGTCGGCAGCGAAGAAGGGTGGGCGCCCCGGCTCGGGGCGCCCACCCTCCTCGTACCGCTGGGCCCAACGGGCCTACCGGTAGTTCACGAACTGCAGCGCGAAGTCGAAGTCCTGGCCCTTCAGCAGGGCGATCACGGCTTGCAGGTCGTCGCGGCTCTTGGAGCTGACGCGCAGCTCGTCGCCCTGCACCTGCGCCTTGACGCCCTTCGGGCCCTCGTCACGGATGATCTTCGCCACCTTTTTCGCGTTCTCCTGGGAGATGCCCTCCTCGATCGACGCGAAGATCTTGTACTCCTTACCGGAGAGCTGCGGCTCACCGGCGTCCAGCGACTTCAGGGAGACCCCGCGCTTGACCAGCTTCGACTCGAAGACGTCGAGGATGGCCTTCACCCGGTCCTCGGAGTTGGCCTGCATCAGGATCTTGTCGCCGGACCAGGTGATCGAGGCTCCGACGTTCTTGAAGTCGTAGCGCTGAGAGATCTCCTTGGCGGCCTGGTTGAGGGCGTTGTCGACCTCCTGCCGCTCGACCTTCGAGACGATGTCGAAACTGGAGTCGGCCATGTCCTGTGGCTCCTTGTATCGGGATGGATCGGGTGCGTTTCGGCGTGCGGGAGCGCGGCCGCCTGGCCCGGCTTCGACCCCGGGCCGCATCCGCTTAAGCGTAGTCATCCCGTCCCGCTCGGACTGCCGATCTATTGGGTGGCGGAGCACCCCTGCGCATCAGGTATCGTTTACGTCGTTGCCAGGGAGCACCGCGGAAAAAAGCGGCTCCACGGCAGCAATCCCCGGCGGTGTGCCCGAGCGGCCAAAGGGAGCAGACTGTAAATCTGTCGGCTAAGCCTACCCAGGTTCGAATCCTGGCGCCGCCACTCTGGGGTAAACCCCCTCCGACCTGCGGAAACGTGGATCGGAGGGGGTTTCTTCATTGCTGGGTGCCTGGGTGCCTGGGTGCCTGGGTGCTGGGTGGCGGTTGAGGTGGCAGCCGGGTGAGTAGTCTCACTCACCGCCGTCCGCGCCCGTCCACGCCCGTCCACGCCGTCGCCACCGGCGGTTGCGGATCGAGCACGCGACGGACGACAACCGGCACGCTCCCTACCTCGGCTGACCCGCTGCGCCCTTCCACCGGCCGGGCCGCCGCCCCCTCCGCCGACTGGCCCGTCCGTCCTCTTCATCGGCGGGCCTGTCGGTCCCTTTCGCCGACTGACCTTGTCCCGCCGGTTCTCGTACGCTGAGGGCATGTCGTCGCCGCGCAGGAGTTGCCCCGAGTGCCGTCGGGAAATCGCCATCGTGGCGGGGCGGTTCGCGCGGCACGACCCGCCGGGGGCGCGCGCAGACGGGGCGCTCGTCTCCTGCCCGGGGTCCCGCCGGCTCGCGCACGCGGATGCAGCCCAGCCCACCCTGGACGGCTACGTCGTACCGGAGTTCCCCGGTCAGCTGCCGCTCTTCTGAGAGGTGACGTTGCGTCGCGGACGTCCCACGCGCCGTCAGCAGCCCTGAGTGATCGGGGAGTCAGTTTCCCGCCACGGACTTCACGGCCACCGACACGGGGGTCGAGCCGCTGATCAGTTCCAGGGTCAGACCGGCCGTCGCGGGCGTGTCGACGAGTTCCGCGAGGACCGCCGCCACGTCGTCCCGCGGGATCGTGCCACGGCCGGTGTGTGCCTCCAGACGTACGAGGCCCTTGCCCGCGTCGTTCGTCAGGGAGCCGGGGCGCAGGATCGTCCAGTCCAGGGACTTGTGGGCGCGCACGTACGCGTCGGCTTCGCCCTTGGCACGCAGGTACACGTCGAAGACCTCGTCACCCGGGTGCTCCGGGTCCGCGCCCATCGAGGAGACGATGATGAAACGGCGTACGCCCGCCCGTTCCGCCGCGTCCGCGAACTTGATGGCCGCGTCCCGGTCCACCGTGTACTTGCGGGCCGCGCCACTGCCCGGGCCCGCACCGGCCGCGAAGATGGCCGCATCGGCACCCTCCAGGTGCGCGGCGATCTCCTCCACCGACGCCGATTCCAGGTCGCAGACGATCGGTTCGGCGCCCGCTGCCCGCAGATCGTCGGCCTGTTCCGCGCGGCGGATGATGCCCGCGACCTCGTCACCACGCGCGGCGAGCAACCGCTCCAGCCGCAGCGCGATCTGACCATGACCACCAGCGATGACAATGCGCATGTCTTCGACCGTACGCCCGGAGGGGCTCCTTTGCCGCACGACCTCACGCACGGCTCACCACCGGGGTTCCTCCACGGCTCGGCACCAGGGTGCATCGACATGGCTCGACACACGGATCGACGCGCCTCCACACGGATCTGACGAGGCGCATCCATGGCCGGGGCCGGATGTCAGGACGGCTGGACCCGCCCCTGACGCGGCAGATCCAGGGCCACCGCCGCCGAGCCGCAGTACTCCCGCACCGCGCTCGTGCGAGCGACCACGCGCCCCCGGTGCACCACGATCCGGCTGTACGCGAGCGACAGCGCCCCCGCCAGCTGTGCGCCGCGCACGGCGAGCAGCTCCGCCGGGAAGCCCGCCTCGACGCGTACCTCCGGCAGCCCGAGTGCGGCCCGCGCCGACGCGCTCACCATCTCGTACGCGTCCTCGGGACGGAGTCCGTACCGCGAGGCCAGCAGATACGCGGCCTCCAGCGGGTCCCCGCGCCCCACCGGGTTCGACACATCCCTGAGGGCCCCGCTGCCCGCCGCCACCCGCACTCCGGCCGACCGCAGCAGCCGTACCGGAGCGGTGTCGCGCCGGTCGACGCCGCCGCAGCCGCCCTGGGGCAGGCAGACCACCGTGACCCCGGCGGCGGCGAGCCGGTCCGCGGCGCGGGCGGCCGCGCCCGCGGGGAGCCGCCCGAGACCGCCGCACGGGCCCAGTGCGACCCCGGGGCGCAATCCGCCCGCCATCGCCGCGATCCGGGCGAGACGCGCCGGGTCGTCGGCGTCCGTGTGCAGGTCGACCGGGCAGCCGTACTCGGAGGCCAGTTCGAGGACGGTCTCCACGTATCCCGTCGGATCGGGGTCCGTGTCCGGGCAGCCGCCCACCACCGCCGCGCCCATCTTGACCGCGTCCCGCAGCATCGCGAGCCCGTCCGCTCCGGCGGCCCCTGTCAGCACCCGGGGCATCGCCACTGTCGTCAGCTCGGCGAGCCCGCTCAGAGAGCGCCGCGCACGCAGGACCGCCGCCAGCCCTTCGAGCCCCTGGACATCGCCGATGTGCACGTGTGAGCGCAGGGCCGTGGCCCCGTGCCCGAGCTGGAGCAGCGCGGCCTCGGTGGCACGGCGTTGGACTTCCTCGGGGTCGTACGACACCGGCCCGTCACCGTCCGCGGACAGGGCCGTGTCCCCGTGCGTGTGGGGTTCGGCGGGAGCCGGCAGGAGCAGGTAGCCGCGGAGGTCGACGCGGGCGCCGGCCGCCCCCACCGCCAGGCTGCCCGCGGTACCGACGGCCTCGATGCGCCCGCCGCCCAGCCGCACGTCCACGGTCCGCCCGTCGGTGAGCCGCGCTCCGCAGAGCAGCAGGGGGTTCGGGTCGGCCGGTCCCGACGGCGAGGGCGAGGAGTGGGGCGGCTGCGATCGGCTGTCGGGCATCGCGCTCCTGTGGCTCGGGGCGTCTGCGCACCGGGGGGCAAGATCACGGAGAGTGAGTCGAGCCTAGGGTGACGACCCGGCCAGGACGGGGAGGAGCGCAATAGTCGTACCGGTGTGGTGCTTGCCGGTACGGGGCTCCTGGGGCTGCCGAGGGGTGCCGCGCAATGGATTTGGGCGAACGGCGGGCGACCGTGTAATGTCTTCATCGCTCGCCCCAATAGCTCAGTCGGCAGAGCGTCTCCATGGTAAGGAGAAGGTCAACGGTTCGATTCCGTTTTGGGGCTCTGGTGTGGGAGGTTTCCGCCGCAAGGCGGATCCCGATCGCATCGAAGCGGTGTAGCTCAGTCGGTAGAGCAAGCGGCTCATAATCGCTGTGTCACCGGTTCAAGTCCGGTCACCGCTACTCACAGTAGCCGATTGTGGGGTCGGTCCTTCGATCGGCTACTCTTTCTTGCGTTATTTTGTCCACCCGTTCGTCAAGGAGCACTCACGTGGCTGCCACCGACGTCCGCCCGAAGATCACGCTGGCCTGCGTGGAGTGCAAGGAGCGGAACTACATCACCAAGAAGAACCGGCGTAACAACCCGGATCGTCTTGAAATGAAGAAGCACTGCCCGCGTTGCAACGCGCACACCGCGCACCGCGAGACGCGATAAATCAGGCTCGTACGCGAGGCCGTCCCCACAGTGTGGGGACGGCCTCGCGGCGTTGCGGCGGCCGAAGCCGCCTTCCCACCGGCCGGAGCCACGGTTCACCGGCCGGACGTCTGACCGGCCGCCGTGACCCAGCACAGGGGCCGCCGCCCGTGTCGACCGGGAAGTGGGGCTCGGCCGTGTCGTCCGGGCGCCAGAATGGGCCTCACCGGCCGAACGCAGAACCGGCCGCAACGGCGTCGGCTGCCTCGGTGAGGCCAGATCCGCAGAACAACAGGAGGTGCCGAGTCCATGGCGCTCGACCAGTCCTTCGTGGGGCGGTCCTACCCGCCCACCGACCCCTACGAGGTGGGGCGGGAGAAGATCCGCGAGTTCGCGGAGGCGATCGGGGACGCCAACCCGGCCTATACCGACCCGGAGGCCGCCAAGGAACTCGGCCACTCCGATGTGATCGCCCCCCCGACCTTCGTCTTCGCGATCACGTTCAAGGCCGCGGGCCAGGTCGTCCAGGATCCCCAACTCGGCCTCGACTACAGCCGGGTCGTGCACGGTGACCAGAAGTTCGCCTACAACCGTCCGGTGCGCGCCGGTGACCGGCTGAGTGTGACCTCGACCATCGAGTCGATCAAGTCGCTGGCCGGCAACGACGTCCTGGACATCCGCGGCGAGGTCCACGACGAGGCCGGTGAGCATGTGGTGACCGCCTGGACCAAGCTCGTGGCCCGGGCGGCGGACGAGGAGGCATGACGCACATGACCGCGAAGATCGCGTACGACACCGTCGAGGTCGGCACGGAGCTGCCGACGCAGACCTTCCCCGTCACCCGCGCCACGCTCGTGCAGTACGCGGGAGCCTCCGGGGACTTCAACCCGATCCACTGGAACGAGAAGTTCGCCAAGGAGGTCGGCCTGCCGGACGTCATCGCGCACGGCATGTTCACCATGGCCGAGGCCATCCGTGTGGTGACCGACTGGGTCGGCGACCCGGGCGCGGTCGTCGAGTACGGGGTCCGCTTCACCCGGCCCGTCGTCGTCCCCAACGACGACCAGGGCGCCGTCATCGAGGTCAGCGGAAAGGTCGCGGCCAAGCTCGACGACCAGACCGTCCGCGTCGACCTCACGGCGACCAGCGCGGGCCAGAAGGTTCTGGGCATGTCCCGGGCGGTCGTACGACTGGCCTGACGGCCGAGGCCGCGCGTCCGACACTCCGCGCACCCGTACGCGGACCGCGTACGGGTGTGCGGGGGCTGTCGGCGCCGTCTCGTAGTCTTGGCGCGTGCAGGAACTCCATGACGCCCCGCTCGCCCCGCTGACCACCTTCCGGCTGGGCGGCCCCGCGACCCGCCTGATCACCGCCACCACGGACGCCGAGGTGATCGACGCAGTCCGCGAGGCCGACGGCTCCGGCACCCCGCTGCTGATCGTCGGCGGCGGATCCAACCTGGTCATCGGCGACAAGGGCTTCGACGGCACCGCCCTGCGCATCGCCACGAAGGGCTTCTCCCTCGACGGCACGGCGCTGGAGCTGGCCGCCGGCGAGGTATGGACCGACGCCGTCGCCCGTACCGTCGAGGCAGGACTCGCCGGAGTCGAGTGCCTCGCCGGAATCCCCGGCTCCGCGGGTGCGACCCCGATTCAGAACGTGGGGGCGTACGGCCAGGAGGTCTCCGCCACGATCACCGAGGTGATCGCGTACGACCGCACGGCGGGCGAGACGGTCACGCTCCGGAACGCCGAATGCGCGTTCTCCTACCGCCACAGCCGCTTCAAGGCAGACCCCGAGCGCTATGTCGTCCTGCGCGTCCGCTTCGCACTGGAAGACGCGCAGGGGCTGTCCGGTCCGGTCAAGTACGCCGAGACGGCCCGCGCCCTCGGTGTGGAGCCGGGCGAGCGCGTGCCGCTGGCCGCCGCCAGGGAGACGGTCCTGAAGCTGCGTGCGGGGAAGGGGATGGTGCTGGACCCCGAGGACCACGACACCTGGTCGGCGGGCTCCTTCTTCACCAATCCGATCCTCACGGACGAGGAGTTCGCCGCCTTTCAGGCGCGCGTGAAGGAGCGACTCGGCGAGGGCGTGGAGCCGCCCGCGTACGTGGCGGGTGACGGCCACACCAAGACCTCCGCGGCCTGGCTCATCGACAAGGCGGGCTTCACCAAGGGCTACGGCACCGGGCCCGCCCGTATCTCCACCAAGCACACGCTGGCCCTCACCAACCGCGGCGGCGCGACCACCGAGGATCTGCTGGCCCTCGCGCGCGAGGTCGTCGCCGGTGTCCGCGAGGCCTTCGGGATCACCCTGGTCAACGAGCCGGTGACGGTGGGCGTGAGCCTCTGAGCCGCCCCAGGGGGAACCAGGCCGCCCCAGCGGTAACCAGCTGCCCAAGTAGTGCCTAGTAGGCCACCCCCACCCCCTGCTTCACCGTCCCCGGGTCGTCCGTCATCGCCAGCATCGCGTGGGCCACGTCGGCGCGGGCGATGAAGCGGCCGGCGCGCGGGAAGCCGCCGACGACCGTGCGGTAGGTGCCGGTGAGCGGCTTGTTCTGAAGGCGGGGCGGGCGCACGACCGTCCAGTCCGTGGCGCTGCGGGCCAGCTCGGCCTCCATCTCCCTGAGATCGGCGTAGACGTCCTTGAGCACCGCCGAGACAAGACCGCGCAGGGTGCGGTCCAGCATCCCGTCCCCCTCGGGCTCGGGGCCGACCGGAGCGGCGCTGACCACGAGCAGCCGGCGCACTTCCTCGGCCTCCACGGCACCCAGCACCGTGCGGGTCAGCCGGGCGGCGACCCCGGCGTCCTTGCGGCTGCGCGCGCCGAGCCCGGACAGCACCGCGTCCCGGCCGGCGACGGCGGGGCGGAGCGCCTCCGGGGTGGACAGGTCGGCGCGGAAGACCGTCAGGTTCGTCCCCGTCGCGGTGAGCCGCGCCGGGTCCCGGACCACCGCGGTGACCTCGTGTCCCGCGTCCAGCGCCTGCCGCACGATTTCCTGGCCGATGCCGCCGGTGGCACCGAAAACGGTGAGCTTCATGGGTACTCCCGTACGCCGTACTTGGATGGGAAGGGGTGGGTGAGTGTTTACTCACCGCTTCGCCTCCTAGAGTGGGTAAGTACTCACCCACCCGTCAAGCCCTGGGAGCGGCCATGGAATCCTTGGTGCCCATGCAGCAGACGCAGCCGAAGCCTGCCCGGGTCCGCATCCTCGACGCCGCACACGACCTGATGCTCAGCGTCGGGCTCGCCCGGGCCACCACCAAGGAGATCGCCAAGGCGGCCGGCTGCTCGGAAGCGGCGCTTTACAAGTACTTCCCGAGCAAAGAGGAACTGTTCATCCAGGTCCTGCACGAGCGCCTGCCGCGGCTCACCCCGCTGCTGCGCAGCCTCGCCGCCGAGCCCGGACGGCGCACCCTGGAGGAGAACCTCACCGACATCGCCCGCCAGGCGGCCCTCTTCTACGAGCAGAGCTTCCCGATCGCGGCCTCGCTGTACGCGGAGACCCAGCTCAAGCGGCGGCACGACGAGGCGATGCGGGAGATGGGGGCGGGCCCGCACGTGCCCATCGAAGGTGTCGCCGCCTATCTGGGGGCCGAGCAGGCCGCCGGGCGCATCCATGCCGACGCGGACACCTTCGCGGCCGCGTCCCTCCTCCTCGGCGCCTGCGCGCAGCGCGCGTTCGCCTACGACGCGACCGAGACGGGTGCGCGGCCGCCCGTGGACGACTTCGCACGCCGCCTCGCGCGGACCCTGCTGAGCGGGATCCGCGTCGCCGGGAGCCCGTAGCGGCCGGGTCCGACGTCCCTGCCTGCCGCGCCGAGGGCCGCACCCGTCACACGGCTGGTGTGTCGAGCCAGGAGTCCACCCCCGCCAGCAGCTTCGCCTTCACGTCGGCCGGGGCCGCGGACGCGCGCAGCGACTGCCGCGCGAGCTCCGCCAGTTCCGCGTCCGTGAAGCCATGGTCGCGGCGGGCGATCTCGTACTGGGCGGCGAGGCGCGAGCCGAACAGCAGCGGGTCGTCCGCGCCCAGTGCCATCGGGACGCCCGCCTCGAACAGTTTCCGCAGGGGGACGTCCTCGGGCTTCTCGTAGACGCCCAGCGCGACGTTGGACGCCGGGCACACCTCGCATGTCACCCCGCGCTCCGCCAGGCGCCTGAGCAATCGCGGGTCCTCCGCCGCGCGCACGCCGTGGCCCACCCGGTCGGCGTGCAGGTCGTCCAGGCAGTCGCGCACCGACGACGGCCCCGTCAGCTCTCCGCCGTGCGGCGCCGACAGCAGGCCGCCGTCGCGGGCGATGGCGAAGGCGCGGTCGAAGTCCCGGGCCAGGCCGCGGCGTTCGTCGTTCGACAGACCGAAGCCCACCACGCCGCGGTCGCGGAAGCGCACCGCCAGGCGCGCCAGGGTGCGGGCGTCCAGGGGGTGCTTCATGCGGTTCGCCGCGACCAGGACGCGCATCCCGAGCCCGGTCTCCCGCATCGCCATGTCAACCGCGTCGAGGATGATCTCCAGCGCCGGGATGAGACCGCCCAGGCGGGGCGCGTACGACGTCGGGTCGACCTGGATCTCCAGCCATCCCGACCCGTCCTTGATGTCCTCCTCCGCGGCCTCCCGCACCAGCCGCCGGATGTCCTCCGGCTCTCTCAGGCACGAGCGCGCCGCGTCGTACAGCCGCTGGAAGCGGAACCAGCCCCGCTCGTCCGTCGCCCGCAGCTTGGGCGGCTCCCCGCTGACCAGCGCCTCGGTCAGGGTCTCGGGCAGCCGTACGCCGTACTTGTCGGCCAGTTCCAGGAGGGTGGCGGGCCGCATCGACCCGGTGAAGTGCAGATGGAGATGGGCCTTCGGCAGCTCAGAGACATCACGTACGTGCTCCATCCCAGGATCCTGCCGCATGGGTCGGGGGTCCCGGAAGCGGTTTCCCCGTACGTGGTCTTGCTCGCACAAACGAAGGGGGCGCGGTGGGTGCATGCACCCACCGCGCCCCCTTGAGGCGTGAGCCCCTGAGACGTCAGTCCCGGGCCTCCGCCAGCAGCTTCTGGATCCGGCTCACGCCCTCGACCAGGTCCTCGTCACCGAGGGCGTAGGACAGCCGCAGATAGCCGGGGGTGCCGAATGCCTCGCCGGGTACGACGGCGACCTCGGCCTCCTCCAGGATCAGCGCGGCGAGCTCCACCGTGTTCCGCGGGCGCTTGCCGCGGATCTCCTTGCCGACCAGCGCCTTCACCGACGGATACGCGTAGAAGGCGCCCTCGGGCTCCGGGCAGACGACGCCGTCGATCTCGTTCAGCATCCGCACGACGGTCTTGCGGCGCCGGTCGAAGGCCTCGCGCATCGCCGCGACCGCCTCGAGGTCGCCCGACACGGCCGCCAGGGCGGCCACCTGGGCGACGTTCGACACATTGGACGTCGCGTGCGACTGGAGGTTCGTCGCCGCCTTCACCACGTCCTTGGGGCCGATGATCCAGCCCACGCGCCAGCCCGTCATCGCGTACGTCTTGGCGACGCCGTTGACCACGATGCACTTGTCGCGCAGCTCGGGGAGGATCGCGGGCAGCGAGGTGAACGTGGCGTTGCCGTAGACCAGGTGCTCGTAGATCTCGTCCGTCAGCACCCACAGGCCGTGCTCGACCGCCCAGCGGCCGATCGCCTCGGCCTCGGCCTCGCTGTAGACCGCGCCGGTCGGGTTCGAGGGGGAGACGAAGAGGACGACCTTCGTCTTCTCCGTGCGGGCCGCCTCCAGCTGCTCGACGGAGACGCGGTAACCGGTGGTCTCGTCCGCGACGACCTCCACCGGGACACCGCCGGCCAGCCGGATCGACTCCGGGTACGTCGTCCAGTACGGCGCCGGGACGATCACCTCGTCGCCCGGGTCGAGGATGGCCGCGAAGGCCTCGTAGATGGCCTGCTTGCCGCCGTTGGTGACCAGCACCTGGGAGGCGTCGACCTCGTAGCCGGAGTCGCGCAGCGTCTTCGCGGCGATCGCGGTCTTCAGCTCGGGCAGGCCACCGGCCGGCGTGTAGCGGTGGTACTTCGGGTTCTTGCAGGCCTCGACGGCCGCCTCGACGATGTAGTCCGGCGTCGGGAAGTCGGGCTCACCGGCGCCGAAGCCGATCACCGGGCGCCCGGCGGCCTTGAGGGCCTTGGCCTTGGCGTCCACGGCGAGGGTGGCGGACTCGGAGATCGCGCCGATCCGGGTGGAGACCCGACGCTCGGTGGGAGGGATTGCAGCGCTCATGGAACCCATCGTTTCAGACGCGAAACGCCCGCGGCACGGGGGTTTCACAGACTGAACCGCACGGGGCCCGCGAATGGACACCAGTGCGGATCCGGGCGATGGCCTGGCCGATCTTCGACGGGCAAGGCCCGTACGGGTACTTTCTGTTCGACGACCGGCCGTGGAGCACGTACACTCTCACCTCGTTGGCCTCCAGCGGCGGCGACCGTGCCGGTGTACACCGAGCACCCGGCCGGATGCGGTACGTTGGGGTACACAACAAAGGGTCGTAGCTCAATTGGTAGAGCACTGGTCTCCAAAACCAGCGGTTGGGGGTTCAAGTCCCTCCGGCCCTGCTACACACTCCCCGACCAGGAAGTGTGCGCACAGTACTGTATGTATTGCACTCGCCGTGCGGCTCCACCGGGCGCGGCACGGCCACGACCCGGGAATCAGGTGAGGACGAGTGACGGACGCCGTGGGCTCCATCGACATGCCTGACGCCCAGGACGAGGTGCAGGAGTCGAAGAAGAAGTCCCGCAAGGGCGGTAAGCGAGCCAAGAAGGGCCCGCTGAAGCGCCTTGCCCTCTTCTACCGCCAGATCGTCGCGGAGCTCCGCAAGGTCGTCTGGCCGACGAGGAACCAGCTGACGTCGTACACCACCGTGGTGATCTTCTTCGTCGCGATCATGATCGCCCTGGTGACTCTGATTGACTATGGGCTCAACCACGCCGCCAAGTACGTCTTCGGCTGAGCCGAGAGCGAAGGACGCCGAGGTGCCCGGCGTCCCTTTCGCGTGTTCCACCCCTATGTATCCAGGAAGAAGCAGCCACCGTGTCTGACCCGAACCTGAACGACGCCATCGAGCCGGACGAGTCCGTGGATGACGAGCTCGACATCGTCGAGGGCGCGGACGAGCAGGACGAGTTCGAGGCTGCCGAAGCCGAGGCGGGTGAGCCGGCCGAGAAGGCCGCCGTGCGCGTCGTGGACGAGGACGAGGTCACCGAGCAGGACGAGGCCGCCGACGAGGAGGCCGCGCCGGTCGACCCCGTCGAAGCCCTCCGCGAGGAGCTGCGCTCGCTGCCCGGCGAGTGGTACGTGATCCACACGTACGCCGGCTACGAGAACCGCGTGAAGACCAACCTCGAGCAGCGTGCCGTCTCGCTGAACGTCGAGGACTACATCTTCCAGGCCGAGGTGCCGCAGGAAGAGGTCGTCCAGATCAAGAACGGCGACCGCAAGACCATCCGCCAGAACAAGCTCCCGGGCTATGTCCTGGTGCGCATGGACCTGACGAACGAGTCCTGGGGCGTCGTCCGCAACACGCCCGGCGTCACCGGCTTCGTGGGCAACGCCTACGACCCGTACCCGCTGACCCTGGACGAGATCGTCAAGATGCTCGCCCCGGAGGCCGAGGAGAAGGCCGCCCGCGAGGCCGCCGAGGCCGAGGGCAAGCCCGCTCCGCAGCGCAAGGTCGAGGTCCAGGTGCTGGACTTCGAGGTCGGCGACTCGGTCACCGTCACCGACGGCCCGTTCGCCACGCTCCAGGCGACCATCAACGAGATCAACGCCGACTCCAAGAAGGTCAAGGGCCTCGTGGAGATCTTCGGCCGCGAGACGCCGGTCGAGCTGAGCTTCGACCAGATCCAGAAGAACTAGTTCCGCTGGTACGAGTACTTCCGAACAGGTCAGGCAGGCTGAGATAGCCGGTCTGACCTGCTCGGTTTTTGGCCGCGCACCGGTACCCGTTATCGTTGTGCGGTATGCCTCCATCCGGATGATCCGGATGGATGGCGGAAAACTCTCACTAAGGACCCGGAGAGAGCAATGCCTCCCAAGAAGAAGAAGGTCACGGGGCTTATCAAGCTCCAGATCCAGGCCGGTGCCGCCAACCCGGCCCCGCCGGTCGGTCCGGCGCTGGGCCAGCACGGCGTCAACATCATGGAGTTCTGCAAGGCCTACAACGCCGCGACCGAGTCGCAGCGCGGTTGGGTCATCCCGGTGGAGATCACGGTCTACGAGGACCGTTCCTTCACCTTCGTCACCAAGACGCCGCCGGCCGCCAAGATGATCCTCAAGGCCGCGGGCATCGAGAAGGGCTCCGGCGAGCCGCACAAGACCAAGGTCGCCAAGATCACCGAGGCGCAGGTCCGCGAGATCGCCCAGACCAAGCTGCCCGACCTCAACGCCAACGACCTGGACGCGGCGGCGAAGATCATCGCCGGTACCGCGCGTTCCATGGGCGTCACGGTCGAGGGCTGACCCCCACCTTCGTAGATCACGCGGCCCGAGGGCCGCACGTGGCAGGGCCTGCTCGGCCCGTACCACGACTCCTTTCAGAACACACAGGAGCAGTTGTGAGCAAGCGCAGCAAGGCTCTCCGCGCTGCGGACGCCAAGATCGACCGGGAGAAGCTGTACGCCCCGCTCGAGGCCGTCCGTCTCGCCAAGGAGACCTCCACGACCAAGTTCGACGGCACCGTCGAGGTCGCCTTCCGTCTGGGTGTCGACCCGCGCAAGGCCGACCAGATGGTCCGTGGCACCGTGAACCTCCCGCACGGCACCGGTAAGACCGCCCGGGTCCTGGTCTTCGCGACCGGTGACCGTGCCGAGGCCGCTCGTGCCGCGGGCGCCGACATCGTCGGCGCCGACGAGCTGATCGACGAGGTGTCGAAGGGCCGTCTGGACTTCGACGCCGTCGTCGCCACCCCGGACCTCATGGGCAAGGTCGGCCGCCTCGGCCGTGTGCTCGGTCCCCGTGGTCTGATGCCGAACCCCAAGACCGGCACCGTGACCCCGGACGTGACGAAGGCCGTCACGGACATCAAGGGCGGCAAGATCGAGTTCCGCGTCGACAAGCACTCGAACCTGCACTTCATCATCGGCAAGGTGTCCTTCGACGACACCAAGCTGGTGGAGAACTACGGCGCCGCGCTGGAGGAGATCCTCCGTCTGAAGCCGTCCGCCGCCAAGGGTCGCTACATCAAGAAGGCCGCCATCACCACCACGATGGGCCCCGGCGTTCCGGTCGACCCGAACCGCACCCGCAACCTCCTCGTCGAGGAGGACCCGGCCGCCGTCTGATCCTGACGGCAGCCGCGGGCACGCGCAGCTGACGCCGGGCCCCGCACCTCGAAGGTGCGGGGCCCGGCGTCTTTTGTGCTCGTCGCCCCCGGGAGGGCGGCAAAGAGGCACATGCCGTTTCGGGGGACGTGCGGGCCGAATTCCCCGGGTCGGGGTTAGCGTGAAGATCACGGAGCGCGCGAGGGGGGAACGGATGAGGGACAGGATCTTCAGGCGCGGGATCCTCCCGATCGCGGTGGTGGCCGCGCTGTCCGCCGTGGCGGGGTGCAGCGCCTCCGGCGACACCGACTCCCCCAAGGGTTCCGCGGCGCCCTCCGGCAGCCGGGCCGGTCGGGTCGACCCCAGGTCCGCCGCTGCCCTGCGCGCCGTCGAGCAGGCCACCGTCAGGGCCGGTTCCGCCCGGATCGAGTCCTCCACCGCCATGGGCGGGATGCTCTCCCTGAAGACGGACGGCGCGCTCGGCTGGTCCGGCGATCAGGTCGGCACCCTCCGCATCACCTACACCGGCGGACAGCTCGCCGCCACCATGCGCGCCCTGAGCGGTGCGTCCATGGAGGCGCGGCTGCTGCCCGACGCCTACTACGCGAAGGTCGGCGACACATTCGCCCGCCGCCTGAACGGCCGGCACTGGATCCGCTACGGGTACGGCGATCTGGCGACCCTGCCGGGCGGCTCGGGGGCGTATCTCACGGACCAGCTGCGCACCACGGCGCCGCTCCAGCCGGTCAGGCTGCTGCGGGCCTGCGGGGACGTGCGCAGGGTGGGCGAGGAGACGGTACGCGGCCGCCGCACCACGCACTACTCGGGCACGGTCACCCCGGCGGCCCTCACCGGCGAGGACGCCGCCGGGCTGAGGAAGCAGCTGGAGCAGGCCGGAGTCGCCACGGAGACCGTCGACATCTGGGTCGACGACCGCGGCCTGCTGGTCAAGAAGGCCGAGCAGGGGGAGCTGGTCGGCGGCCGGATGTCCGCCACGGCCTACTACCGCGACTACGGCGTGCAGGTGTCCGCCGCTCGGCCCCCGGCGGCGGACACCGCCGACTTCAAGGAACTGATGAGCACCCGGGGTTCGTAGGACACCGCTTCCGCCGCCTGCCGAAGCCGCCGGCCCAGGGGGTGCGGCAGGGATACCGCGAGCCACTGTCGGCGCTTCGGTATAAGCTCGCGGTCTTGCTATGGATCATCCATGAGTTCTCTGGGGGGAATCATGAAGTTTGCTATGCGTGGCCGGGTGGAGCGCGGAGCGGCCGGTGCGGTGCTGGCGGCCCTGGTCCTGGGTGGCGGAGCGGTCGCCTGTTCGAAGGGCGCCGAGGAGAAGTCGCCGGAGATGACGCCCGCCGCGGCCGTCGCCAAGGCCGCGAAGGCCACCGAGCAGATCACGTCCCTGCACTACCGGATGACCGGCAAGGTGCCGGGCGCGGGCCAGGTGCAGGCCGAGGCGCGGATGAGCATGAAGCCCCTCGCCATGAGCATGAAGATGACGGCGACGGAGCAGAAGACCGAGGGCCCGGTCGAGATCCGGCTCGTCGACAAGGCGATGTACATCGGCGGGGGCGCCGGGGCCGCCAAGGTGATGGACGGCAAGCACTGGATCAAGTTCGACCTGGCCGCGATGGGCGCGGACAAGCAGCTGAACATGGACCAGATGGGCGCCGGACAGGCGGGTCAGAACCCGGCCCAGGACTCCACGTTCCTCACCAGCTCCAAGCATGTGACGAAGGTCGGCTCCGAGACCGTCGACGGCGTGAAGACGACGCACTACAAGGGCGACCTCACCCTTGCGGACATGCGCGCGTACCTGAAGACGCAGAAGCTGGACAAGGCCACCCTGGAGCGGCGCGAGAAGAGCCTCGACCAGTACGCCAAGATGGGCGCCGACAAGATGACCATGGACATGTGGATCGACGGCAGCGACCACACCAAGCAGTTCCGGATGCGTGGCGACGCCGCCAAGGGCCCGCTGGACATGACCATCACCTTCCTCGACTACAACAAGCCGGTGACGGTGACGGCCCCGCCCGCCAAGGACACGGCCGACCTCGCTGCCCTGATGAAGGGCGCCCAGCAGGGCTGAGCCCAGCCGAGCCGGGGAGCGGATTTGCTTGTCGGCGATCCGTTCCCGTACTCTCCTGCTGAAGCCAAAGACCGCTGGTCGTTGCCGTGTGCTCGGATGAGGGCGCGGTGGCCGAAGGATCCGCTGAACTGCGGACGACCCGCGCAGGTGACAGTGGAAGAACTCCCGGAGTACGCGCCTCATCCGCGCGTGCGACCGGTCGAGTCCGCCCCGTGCGCCTGCGCCGGGGCGTTTCGTTTTGCCAGCCCCTTCCGAGCGGTCCTCATCACCCGGAAGGAGGCCGACGCTCTATGGCAAGGCCCGACAAGGCTGCCGCGGTAGCCGAGCTCGCGGAGCAGTTCCGCAGCTCGAACGCCGCCGTGCTGACCGAGTACCGGGGTCTCACCGTGGCGCAGCTCAAGACGCTGCGCCGTTCGCTCGGTGAGAACGCCCAGTACGCCGTGGTGAAGAACACGCTGACCAAGATTGCGGCCAACGAGGCCGGGATCACGACGCTCGACGACCTGTTCAACGGTCCGACGGCGGTCGCCTTCGTCACCGGTGACCCGGTGGAGTCGGCGAAGGGTCTTCGTGACTTCGCCAAGGACAACCCGAACCTCGTCATCAAGGGCGGTGTCCTTGAAGGCAAGGCGCTGTCCGCCGACGAGATCAAGAAGCTTGCGGACCTCGAGTCCCGCGAGGTTCTGCTCAGCAAGCTGGCCGGTGCTCTGAAGGGCAAGCAGTCCCAGGCTGCCTCTGTCTTCCAGGCGCTGCCGTCGAAGCTCGTCCGCACCCTGGACGCTCTTCGCGCCAAGCAGGCCGAGCAGGGCGGTGCCGAGTAATTCGGCTCGCGCACTGACCGCCGCCTGAGGCGACGGTCGTAGCGGGCCGAACGTACGCCCGCCACACATGTACATCCGGCACCAGCCGACTTATTGGAAGGATCGCCCATCATGGCGAAGCTCAGCCAGGAAGACCTGCTCGCGCAGTTCGAGGAGATGACCCTCATCGAGCTCTCCGAGTTCGTGAAGGCCTTCGAGGAGAAGTTCGACGTCACCGCCGCCGCTGCCGCGCCGGTCGTGGTCGCCGGCGGTGCCGCCGGTGGCGCCGAGGCCGCTGCCGAGGAGGAGAAGGACGAGTTCGACGTCATCCTCACCGGCGCCGGCGACAAGAAGATCCAGGTCATCAAGGTCGTGCGTGAGCTGACCTCCCTGGGCCTGAAGGAGGCCAAGGACCTCGTGGACGGCGCTCCGAAGCCCGTCCTGGAGAAGGTCGCCAAGGACGCCGCCGAGAAGGCCGCCGAGGCCCTCAAGGGCGCCGGCGCCTCCGTCGAGGTCAAGTAACACCTCCTCGGGTCCCGCAGGGACCCTCGGGCCCGCACAGGGCTCACCGGGCCCGTCCAGGGCTCACCGGGCCGTACGGGGCTTCGCTCCGTACGGCCCTTTCGCGTGTGCCCGCCACGGTTCACTCGAACGCCGCAGCCGGTGCCCTGGGGATCCGGTCGCGGCTCACCCGCAGGGCTGTAACGCGAACGCTGGGAAGGGCGATCATCCATCCGGGTGGTCGCTCTTCGGCGTTCAGGGGGGTCCGGTGGCGGCTGCCTTGCGCCCGTCGCCGCGGGGAGTATGGTGATCTTCGTCGTGCCTCCCGAGGGTCCCGGTGACAGTTGCAAGTGACGATGGCAGCACCCGGTTCGGCCATGGGGGGCCTTGACGAACTGCACGCAGCGCGCAATTCTCAGGACGCGTCGTCACAACGATCCGGATCCGAGGCATGGATCGACGACGAAGAGGGCAGTATCGATGTGCATCGAGGGCGTGGCTTGCCGCAGGTGTTGAGGGACAACGAGGGCCTCCGTGGTGAGCCCGCAAACCCGCACTGGACATCAGTGTGCCAAGTGGCTACACTGACCCTTTGCGCTGCCTGTTAGCTGTCTCCTGCCCGTCACCAGGAGCATGCCCTCGCTTGAGCACCGACGATAAAGAGTCTCTGACCTGAGGCTTTCCATCTCTGTGCCCGGTGGGAACCGGTACGCGCGTAGTGAGTCCGAGCCCTCGGAAGGACCCCCTCTTGGCCGCCTCGCGCACTGCCTCGACCGCGAATACGAACAACGGCGCCAGCACCGCCCCGCTGCGCATCTCCTTTGCAAAGATCAAGGAGCCCCTCGAGGTTCCGAACCTTCTCGCGCTGCAAACCGAGAGCTTCGACTGGCTGCTCGGCAACGACGCGTGGAAGGCTCGCGTCGAGGAGGCTCTCGAGAACGGTCAGGACGTTCCCACCAAGTCCGGCCTCGAGGAGATCTTCGAGGAGATCTCCCCGATCGAGGACTTCTCGGGGTCGATGTCGCTGACCTTCCGCGACCACCGCTTCGAGCCGCCGAAGAACTCCATCGACGAGTGCAAGGAGCGCGACTTCACCTACGCCGCGCCCCTCTTCGTGACGGCCGAGTTCACGAACAACGAGACCGGCGAGATCAAGTCCCAGACCGTCTTCATGGGCGACTTCCCGCTCATGACGAACAAGGGCACCTTCGTCATCAACGGCACCGAGCGTGTCGTCGTGTCGCAGCTGGTCCGTTCGCCGGGTGTCTACTTCGACTCCACCATCGACAAGACGTCCGACAAGGACATCTTCTCCGCCAAGATCATCCCGTCCCGGGGTGCCTGGCTCGAGATGGAGATCGACAAGCGCGACATGGTCGGTGTACGCATCGACCGCAAGCGCAAGCAGTCCGTGACCGTCCTCCTGAAGGCGCTCGGCTGGACGACCGAGCGGATCCTCGAGGAGTTCGGCGACTACGAGTCCATGCGCGCCACCCTGGAGAAGGACCACACCCAGGGCCAGGACGACGCGCTGCTCGACATCTACCGCAAGCTGCGTCCGGGCGAGCCCCCCACCCGTGAGGCCGCGCAGACTCTCCTGGAGAACCTGTACTTCAACCCGAAGCGCTACGACCTCGCCAAGGTCGGCCGCTACAAGGTCAACAAGAAGCTGGGTACGGACACCCCGCTGGACGCGGGCATCCTGACCGTCGAGGACATCATCGCGACGATCAAGTACCTGGTGAAGCTGCACGCGGGCGAGACCGAGACGGTCGGCGAAACCGGCCAGAAGGTCGTCGTCGAGACCGACGACATCGACCACTTCGGCAACCGCCGCCTGCGCAGCGTCGGCGAGCTCATCCAGAACCAGGTCCGCACGGGTCTGGCGCGTATGGAGCGCGTCGTGCGTGAGCGCATGACCACCCAGGACGTCGAGGCGATCACGCCGCAGACCCTGATCAACATCCGGCCGGTCGTCGCCTCCATCAAGGAGTTCTTCGGCACCAGCCAGCTGTCCCAGTTCATGGACCAGAACAACCCGCTGTCCGGGCTGACGCACAAGCGTCGTCTGTCCGCGCTCGGCCCGGGTGGTCTCTCCCGTGAGCGGGCCGGCTTCGAGGTGCGTGACGTTCACCCGTCGCACTACGGCCGTATGTGCCCGATCGAGACGCCGGAAGGCCCGAACATCGGTCTGATCGGCTCGCTGGCCTCCTACGGCCGGGTCAACGCGTTCGGTTTCGTCGAGACGCCGTACCGCAAGGTCGTCGAGGGCCAGGTCACCGACGAGGTCGACTACCTGACCGCCGACGAGGAGGACCGCTTCGTCATCGCGCAGGCCAACGCCACGCTCAACGAGGACATGCGGTTCGCGGAGGCCCGCGTCCTGGTCCGCCGCCGTGGCGGCGAGGTCGACTACGTCGCCGGTGACGACGTGGACTACATGGACGTCTCGCCGCGCCAGATGGTGTCGGTCGCGACCGCCATGATCCCGTTCCTCGAGCACGACGACGCCAACCGTGCCCTCATGGGCGCGAACATGATGCGCCAGGCCGTTCCGCTGATCCAGTCGGAGGCCCCGCTCGTCGGCACCGGCATGGAGTACCGCTCCGCCGTCGACGCCGGCGACGTCGTCAAGGCCGAGAAGGCCGGTGTGGTCCAGGAGATCTCCGCGGACTACATCACCACCGCCAACGACGACGGCACGTACATCACGTACCGCCTGGCCAAGTTCGCCCGCTCCAACCAGGGCACCTCGGTCAACCAGAAGGTCGTCGTCAACGAGGGCGACCGCGTCATCGAGGGCCAGGTCCTCGCCGACGGTCCCGCCACGCAGAACGGCGAGATGGCGCTCGGCAAGAACCTGCTCGTGGCGTTCATGCCGTGGGAGGGTCACAACTACGAGGACGCGATCATCCTGTCGCAGCGCCTCGTGCAGGACGACGTCCTCTCCTCGATCCACATCGAGGAGCACGAGGTCGACGCCCGTGACACCAAGCTCGGCCCCGAGGAGATCACCCGGGACATCCCGAACGTCTCCGAGGAGGTCCTCGCCGACCTCGACGAGCGCGGCATCATCCGTATCGGTGCCGAGGTCATCGCCGGTGACATCCTCGTCGGCAAGGTCACCCCGAAGGGTGAGACCGAGCTGACCCCCGAGGAGCGTCTGCTGCGCGCGATCTTCGGTGAGAAGGCCCGTGAGGTCCGTGACACCTCGCTGAAGGTGCCGCACGGCGAGACCGGCAAGGTCATCGGTGTGCGCGTCTTCGACCGCGAGGAGGGCGACGAGCTGCCGCCGGGCGTGAACCAGCTGGTCCGCGTCTACGTCGCGCAGAAGCGCAAGATCACCGACGGTGACAAGCTCGCCGGCCGTCACGGCAACAAGGGTGTCATCTCCAAGATCCTGCCGATCGAGGACATGCCGTTCCTGGAGGACGGCACCCCGGTCGACATCATCCTCAACCCGCTGGGTGTGCCGTCCCGAATGAACCCGGGACAGGTCCTGGAGATCCACCTCGGCTGGCTCGCCAGCCGCGGCTGGGACGTCTCCGGCCTCGCGGAGGAGTGGGCGCAGCGCCTCCAGGCCATCGGCGCCGACCAGGTCGACCCGGGCACCAACGTCGCCACCCCGGTCTTCGACGGTGCGCGCGAGGACGAGCTGGCGGGTCTGCTCCAGCACACCATCCCGAACCGCGACGGCGAGCGCATGGTGCTCCCGACCGGTAAGGCGCGGCTGTTCGACGGCCGCTCCGGTGAGCCGTTCCCGGACCCGATCTCGGTCGGCTACATGTACATCCTGAAGCTGCACCACCTGGTCGACGACAAGCTGCACGCCCGCTCGACCGGTCCGTACTCGATGATCACCCAGCAGCCGCTGGGTGGTAAGGCCCAGTTCGGTGGCCAGCGGTTCGGCGAGATGGAGGTGTGGGCACTCGAGGCCTACGGTGCCGCCTACGCCCTCCAGGAGCTGCTGACCATCAAGTCCGACGACGTCACCGGCCGCGTGAAGGTCTACGAGGCCATCGTCAAGGGCGAGAACATCCCTGAGCCCGGCATCCCCGAGTCCTTCAAGGTGCTCATCAAGGAGATGCAGTCCCTGTGCCTGAACGTGGAGGTGCTGTCCAGCGACGGTATGTCCATCGAGATGCGTGACACCGACGAGGACGTCTTCCGCGCTGCGGAGGAGCTCGGCATCGACCTGTCCCGGCGTGAGCCGAGCAGCGTCGAAGAGGTCTGACGGGAGTCCGGCGGGTCTGATCCCCAGGCCCGCCGACCCCCAGGCCCCCGTACAGACCGAAAGACTTACGACCCTGAGAGGGATTGACGCATAGTGCTCGACGTCAACTTCTTCGACGAGCTCCGGATCGGCCTGGCCACCGCTGACGACATCCGTCAGTGGAGCCACGGCGAGGTCAAGAAGCCCGAGACCATCAACTACCGCACCCTCAAGCCCGAGAAGGACGGACTCTTCTGCGAGAAGATCTTCGGCCCCACCCGGGACTGGGAGTGCTACTGCGGCAAGTACAAGCGCGTCCGCTTCAAGGGCATCATCTGTGAGCGCTGTGGCGTGGAGGTCACGCGCGCCAAGGTGCGCCGCGAGCGGATGGGCCACATCGAACTGGCCGCTCCCGTCACGCACATCTGGTACTTCAAGGGCGTTCCGTCGCGGCTGGGCTACCTGCTCGACCTCGCCCCGAAGGACCTGGAGAAGGTCATCTACTTCGCGGCGTACATGATCACGTACGTCGACGAGGAGCGCCGTACGCGTGACCTGCCCTCCCTGGAGGCGCATGTCTCCGTCGAGCGGCAGCAGATCGAGAACCGTCGCGACGCCGACCTGGAGGCCCGCGCCAAGAAGCTCGAGGCCGACCTGGCCGAGCTCGAGGCCGAGGGCGCCAAGGCCGATGTGCGCCGCAAGGTGCGCGAGGGTGCCGAGCGTGAGATGAAGCAGCTGCGCGACCGCGCGCAGCGCGAGATCGACCGCCTCGACGAGGTGTGGACCCGGTTCAAGAACCTCAAGGTCCAGGACCTCGAGGGCGACGAGCTGCTCTACCGCGAGCTGCGTGACCGCTTCGGCACGTACTTCGACGGTTCGATGGGTGCCGCGGCGCTGCAGAAGCGCCTGGAGTCCTTCGACCTCGAGGAGGAGGCCGAGCGTCTCCGCGAGATCATCCGCACCGGCAAGGGCCAGAAGAAGACCCGTGCGCTGAAGCGGCTGAAGGTCGTGTCCGCCTTCCTGCAGACCTCCAACAGCCCCAGGGGCATGGTCCTCGACTGCGTGCCGGTCATCCCGCCGGACCTGCGTCCGATGGTGCAGCTGGACGGTGGCCGCTTCGCGACCTCCGACCTGAACGACCTGTACCGCCGTGTGATCAACCGCAACAACCGTCTGAAGAGGCTCCTGGACCTCGGTGCCCCGGAGATCATCGTCAACAACGAGAAGCGCATGCTTCAGGAGGCTGTTGACGCCCTCTTCGACAACGGCCGTCGCGGCCGCCCGGTGACCGGTCCCGGCAACCGCCCGCTGAAGTCCCTCAGCGACATGCTGAAGGGCAAGCAGGGTCGCTTCCGTCAGAACCTGCTCGGCAAGCGTGTCGACTACTCGGCGCGTTCCGTGATCGTCGTCGGTCCGCAGCTGAAGCTGCACCAGTGCGGTCTGCCGAAGGCGATGGCGCTGGAGCTCTTCAAGCCGTTCGTGATGAAGCGCCTGGTCGACCTGAACCACGCGCAGAACATCAAGTCGGCCAAGCGCATGGTCGAGCGCGGCCGCACGGTCGTGTACGACGTGCTGGAAGAGGTCATCGCGGAGCACCCGGTTCTGCTGAACCGTGCTCCCACCCTGCACCGCCTCGGCATCCAGGCCTTCGAGCCGCAGCTGGTCGAGGGCAAGGCCATCCAGATCCACCCGCTCGTCTGCACCGCGTTCAACGCGGACTTCGACGGTGACCAGATGGCCGTGCACCTGCCGCTGTCCGCGGAGGCGCAGGCCGAGGCCCGCATCCTGATGCTGTCCTCGAACAACATCCTCAAGCCGGCCGACGGCCGCCCGGTCACGATGCCGACCCAGGACATGGTCCTCGGTCTGTTCTTCCTGACCACGGACGGCGAGATGCGGAACGTGAAGGGCGAGGACCGCTCCTTCGCGTCCGTGGCCGAGGCGATCATGGCGTTCGACGCCGGCGAGCTCTCCCTCCAGTCGCGCGTGGACATCCGCTTCCCGGTGGGCACCATCCCGCCGCGCGGCTGGACCCCGCCGGCCCAGGAGGAGGGCGAGCCGGAGTGGCAGCAGGGTGACAGCTTCCGTCTGAGGACCACGCTGGGCCGTGCGCTCTTCAACGAGCTGCTGCCCGAGGACTACCCGTTCGTCGACTACGAGGTCGGCAAGAAGCAGCTCTCCGAGATCGTCAACGACCTCGCCGAGCGCTACCCGAAGGTCATCGTGGCGGCGACGCTCGACAACCTGAAGGCGGCCGGCTTCTACTGGGCCACCCGTTCCGGCGTCACCGTCGCCATCTCCGACGTCGTCGTTCCCGAGGCGAAGAAGGAGATCGTCAAGGGCTACGAGGCGCAGGACGAGAAGGTCCAGAAGCAGTACGAGCGCGGTCTGATCACCAAGGACGAGCGCACGCAGGAGCTCATCGCGATCTGGACCAAGGCGACCAACGAGGTCGCCGAGGCGATGAACGACAACTTCCCGAAGACCAACCCGATCTTCATGATGGTGAACTCGGGTGCACGAGGCAACATGATGCAGATGCGTCAGATTGCCGGTATGCGTGGTCTGGTGTCGAACGCGAAGAACGAGACGATCCCGCGGCCCATCAAGGCGTCGTTCCGTGAGGGTCTGTCCGTGCTGGAGTACTTCATCTCCACGCACGGTGCCCGTAAGGGTCTGGCGGACACCGCTCTGCGTACCGCCGACTCGGGTTACCTCACCCGTCGTCTGGTCGACGTCTCCCAGGACGTCATCATCCGCGAGGAGGACTGCGGCACCGAGCGTGGCCTCAAGCTCCGCATCGCGGACCGCGGCGCGGACGGTGTGCTGCGCAAGGCGGAGAACGTCGAGACGTCCGTGTACGCGCGCTGCCTCGCCGAGGACATCGTCGTCGACGGGCAGGTGCTGGCCCCGGCCGGCACCGACCTGGGTGACGTCCTCATCGAGGAGCTCGTCGGCCGCGGCGTCGAGGAGGTCAAGACCCGCTCGGTCCTGACCTGCGAGTCCGCCGTCGGTACCTGCGCCATGTGCTACGGCCGTTCGCTCGCCACCGGCAAGCTGGTCGACATCGGTGAGGCGGTCGGCATCATCGCCGCCCAGTCCATCGGTGAGCCCGGTACCCAGCTGACGATGCGTACCTTCCACACCGGTGGTGTGGCCGGTGACGACATCACCCAGGGTCTGCCGCGTGTCGTCGAGCTCTTCGAGGCCCGTACCCCGAAGGGTGTCGCCCCGATCTCCGAGGCCTCCGGCCGCGTGCGGATCGAGGAGACCGAGAAGACCAAGAAGATCGTCATCACGCCGGACGACGGCAGCGACGAGACGGCCTACCCGATCTCGAAGCGCGCCCGACTCCTGGTCAGCGAGGGCGAGCACGTCGAGGTGGGCCAGAAGCTCACCGTGGGTGCCACCAACCCGCACGACGTGCTGCGCATCCTGGGCCAGCGTGCCGTCCAGGTCCACCTGGTCGGTGAGGTCCAGAAGGTGTACAACTCGCAGGGTGTGTCGATCCACGACAAGCACATCGAGATCATCATCCGGCAGATGCTCCGCCGCGTGACGATCATCGAGTCCGGCGACGCCGAGCTGCTGCCCGGCGAGCTGGTCGAGCGCTCGAAGTTCGAGCAGGAGAACCGTCGTGTGGTCCAGGAGGGCGGTCACCCGGCCTCCGGTCGTCCGCAGCTCATGGGTATCACCAAGGCCTCGCTGGCGACCGAGTCCTGGCTGTCGGCGGCGTCCTTCCAGGAGACGACCAGGGTCCTCACGGACGCGGCGATCAACGCCAAGTCCGACTCCCTGATCGGCCTCAAGGAGAACGTCATCATCGGTAAGCTCATCCCGGCCGGTACGGGCCTGTCCCGCTACCGCAACATCCGGGTCGAGCCGACCGAGGAGGCCAAGGCCGCGATGTACTCGGCCGTCGGCTACGACGACATCGACTACTCGCCGTTCGGCGCGGGCTCCGGCCAGGCCGTGCCGCTGGAGGACTACGACTACGGTCCGTACAACCAGTAAGCGAGCAGCCTGAACCGAGGGGCGGTCACCTTGCCGGTGACCGCCCTTCGGCGTGTCCGGGGGCCGGCCCGCCGGGGGCTCAGCGCTGCGGTTGGAGGTACGGCTGGAGGTGGTGCAGCCGGGTGTGGTGGTCCGGGTGCGAGGAGAGCAGCTTCGCGAGGGCGCCCTCCTCCACGGGGCCGCCCCCGTTGCGGGCGGTCAGCTCGGCCTCCTTGCGCTGGTCCTGCTGGTGCAGCTTGTCCAGCACGGCGGCCAGCATCGGGGCGAAGCCGAGGGCGGCCGCGTGTTCGTCGGCGCGCAGCTCGGCACGGCGTCCGACCGCGGCCAGCGCGTAAGGCACTCCCAGGAGCAGCAGCGGCAGTCCGTACAGCGTGCTGATCGTCGCCAGCGCGATGCCACCCATGAACAGCCACACGAAGGCGACCCCGAAGCAGCCGAACGCCCTCGACACCTTGAAGACGAAGCCGGAGAACCCCTTGAGGAGACGCCAGGCCATCCGGCCGGGCAGCGCGTACCAGTAGCCGAGCAGCGAGGACCAGGCGTGGCCGCCGACGTGGTGACCCAGTTCGTGCGCCAGAACGGCGGCCAGCTCGCCGTTGGGCAGCTGGTTCATGGCGAAGCGGGTGACGCCGACGATATGGCCGGCCGCTGCGACCGCGTTCAGGCTCTCGCTGTCCTCCACCCACAGCTCGTAGGCGCGGCCCTCGATACCGGCGCGGGCCGTGACCATGCGCCACACGGGTTCGAGTTTGGCTCGTTCTTGCGGAGTGGGGTAGCGCAGGCGTAGCAGATGGCGCGCGAGGGCGCTTTCGGTGGGGCGGTGGAACACCAGTGCGCCGCTGGCGAGCCAGGCGAGGATCACCAGGAACGCGAACTCGCCGAAGAAGGCGGAGACCAGGGCGACCACGAAGAGGCTGCACAGGAAGTTCGGCAGGTGGAGCAGGAGGTTGCCGACGGCGGTGGCGTCGGTGCGGCGCTGGTCCTTCGACAGGTGCACACGACCGTGGTCGGTGCTGATGTGGTGCGGGTGCGCAGGGTCGTCGGGGGAGAGGGCCGGGGCCGACTGGGGGTGCGGGGGCGTCGGCCCGGCCTGGAGGTAGGGGGAAGTCGGATCGGCCTGGGGATACGCGGGAGGCGGAGCCGCTTGCGGATAGGGGGGCGTCGGAGCGGCGTGCGGATAGGGCGGCGGTGGGGTCGTCTGAGGGTACGGGGGTGGGGTCGGGTCCGGGGTGGACGGTGCGTACGGGGGCACGGCTGCCGTCCGGGGGTACTGCGGGGCGGGGTCCGTGTGCGGGTACGCCGGAGGCTGCTCGGGGTACTGCGGCGCTGTCGGCTGCTGGACGGCAGGCCGGGCCGGTGAGCCGGGATACTCCGGCGGGATCGGTCGGGGTTGGGACATGGTCGTTCATTCCTTCACTTGCTGGTGCGGGGACAGCTGCGATGCGGCGGGTCAGCCGATCAACAGGGACGCGGGCAGCAGGACCGTGCCGGCGCCGAACGCGAACAGGCCCGCCCGGATCCACTGGTGCTTGCGCGCGGCGATCCGGCTCGTCTCGGTGAGCGCCCTGGTCAGGCCGGCCGTGGGAAGGCGCTCGGTGTCGGCGAGCGCGCTCTCCAAGTTCCCCTGCCGGGCGGCCTGTTGGATGTCGCCGAAGTACGACAGGGGCTCGCCGGGCGCCCAGGTCCCGGAGCGGTAGCGGGGAAGTACGGCGAGCAGCAGGGCGAACAGCGAGAGGACGAGGCAGAGGGCCCCGGTCCACCACAGCACGGCGCCCGGTCCGGAGAGCGCGGCCGGGGTCCACTTCCGCCCGGCGAGCAGACCGCTGAAGACACCGGCGGTCATGCCGAGGGCGGCGACCAGGACCGACGCCTTGCTGTCGGCGCGGGCGATCTCGGCCCGCAGCTCCGTGAGGAGCCGCTCACCGAGCCGGGGGAGTGCGGCGGGGTCGGCGCCGGGGGTGACGGTCGGCGGGGCGGGCCCGGGGCCGGGGGAGGTCATGTGCCGTCCTTCTCGGTTCCGTTCCCGGTTCCGCCGGACCGCGTCGACGGGCCCGCTCCGGCGGTGTCATCGCGGTTCTCGGTGTTCTGGGGATCCTCGGGGGTGCCCGCGACCGTGGCCTCGGCCGGGTCCGCCGGGTCCGCCGGGTCCGACGGGGCCGGCCGGTCGGGCATGGTGGGTGTGGTGCCGTATCCGGGCGGGGGCTGCCAGGCCGGGGCCTGCGGACCGTACGCGCCGGGATGCGGACCCTGCGGTGCGCCACCGGCTCCGTAGGGTGCGCCCGTTGGCCAGGGCTGCGGCGAGCCCGGGGCCGGTGGTGTGAACGGCGCGGCGCCCGAGAACTGTGGGGGGACTGGCGCGGCCGCCGGGGCCGGTGGTGTGAACGGCGCGGTGCGCGGGACCGGTGGTAAGAACGGCGCGATGCCCGGAACCGGCGGCGTGAACGGCGCGGCGGTCGGCATCGGAGGTGGGAACTCGGACCCGCTCGGGGACGGTGCCGGGCCCGCCCCCGCCCGGGGGTCGGGGGACCAGGGCGAGGCGTCCGGTCCCGCTGCCGGGGCCGGTGGGACATCGCCCGGCGCGGCGCCGTCCCGCGAGGCCGAGGCCGCATCCGGGTCGTCACCCGCGACCGAAGCGGCCGCCGAAGCCGCCGCCGCGGCAGCCGCCGTCCACGCCCCCGCCGACGGCTCGGGCGCCCCCGGATAGGCCGGTCCCGCTCCTTCGGGCAGCGGGGGCGGGCTCTGGGGCACGCCGGGGAGCCGCTGGGTGAGGATGTCGTTGACCGTGCGCAGGGCGAGCTGCTTGGGCCCCTCCAGCTCGTAGCCTTCCGCCGCGTCGCCGCTCAGCAGCTGTCGTACCAGCTCCATCTGCGCCTGGATCATGCGGAGTTGGTCCTCGCGCATGCTGGACATGACGAGCCGCGAGTCCTCCGGGTGCTGGGCGAGGTGCAGCGCCCAGGCGTGTACGCCGCCCTGCTGGAGGTGCCACTGGTAGAAGGCGATCTTCTGGGCCTCGATCTGCTGGAGTTCCAGCTGCTGTTGCCCCTGCTGAAGAGCGAGCTGGTGCTGCTGTCCGCTGTGCAGCAGCGCCTGCTCGTACTGCCACCGCTGCTGCTGGAGCATCAGTTCCTGCTGCCGCGTGCCGTATGCCATCGCCCGTTCGATCTGGAGGGCGTCCTGCTGCCGTTGACGGCGGTCCGCCTCGGCGTCGACGTCCATGCCCCGCTGGGTCGCGCGGACCTGCTCGGCGGCGGAGTGGTCGATGGCCTGCAACCGCTGCTGGTGCTCGATGTTGGCCTTGTCGCGCTTGATGCGCAGGGTCCAGGTGACCTGGAGTCCCGCGGGCGCCCCGAGCGGCCCCAGCACGGTGACCGCCTCCAGCAGCTCCCGCTCGGCCGCCGCGCTGTCGGTGATGGCGAAGCGGCGGGTCACCGGCCGGGCGGCCTGCTGGAGTTCGCCGAGGATCAGTCCCGGCACGTCCCGGTGTCCGCTCGCCACGAACCGGGCGGGGTCCAGGACCTGCCAGGAGAGGTCGACCTCGGCCGTGAACTCGAAGGCGTCGTTGTCGCTGGGCAGCGTGAGCTCGGCCGTCCACGGATGGACGCCCATGTCCACCTCGTACACGGCGGTGTACCGGTTCGCGGCGACTTCGGCGCGGGTCGGGCGCCGCGGCGGCAGATACGCCTCGTAGGAGCCCTTCGGGGTGGAGAAGACGAGTGCGTGGTCGATGCGGACCAGCTGTCTCAGATTGAACTCGAAGCGCGACAGCTGGCGCACGGTGAGCACCGGGTCGACCAGCTGTGTGTGCCGGTCCGCCGACTGCTGCCACTCGGGCTGGCGGTGGAAGGTGGGCATGGTGCGTGGCTCCTCGGGGCGTGCCGATGGACGTGCGGGGACGTGCGAACGGAAGTGCGACGGGTGTGCGTGCGGGCTCAGCGGGCGGGCAGCGTGGTGAGCAGACGGGCCGCGACCTGCGGCGGGGGGTCGCCGTCCTCCCCGGGCATGGTCCGCAGCAGATGGCTCAGCCGCTGGTGCTCGGCGGGTGTGGTGACGAGCGTGGGCAGCAGCGCGGCCACCGCCCACTCGACCGCCGTGGACCGGTCGGCGATCAGCACCCACTCGCGCAGCACGTCGAGCGCGTGCCGGGTGGTACGCGGATCGGCCAGCGCGGCACGCCACAGGTACGGGATGCCCTGCGCGGCCGGCCCGCTCTCGGCCGCCGCACGGGCGTACCAGCCGAGGACCAGCGGAGTGCCGTAGCGCTCGTCGTCGTTCTCGGTGCGTCTACAGGCGCCGACGAATCCGCCGAGCGTGAGGTCGTGCACGGCCCGGTCGTCGTCCAGGTGGGCGCGCAGCTGCGTGAGGACCGTCTCGCTCGCCGCCGACAGCAGCAGCAGCTCCACCGCGCCCGCGAGCTCCCGGGCCAGCTCGCCGTCGATGTCGTCGGGCCCGTCCGTGTACAGCCGTCGTGCGGCGCCGCGCAGTGCGGCCAGGGCCTGTTCCGGGCGCTCCGGGCCGATCAGCCCGTACGCCCGTACGGCCACCCACCGCAGCCGGGGGTCCCCGCCCTCGCACCAGGTGTCGAGGATGCGCGGGATGTTGGGCGTGTCGATGAGGTGGGCGAGCGTGAGGGCGTTGACGGCGACGAGCCGGTGCCGGAACAGCTTGGAGGTCCCCCATGGCTCGATGACCAGTGCCATCGCCGACGGCAGGTCGGTGCGGGCGAGGACGGCGACGGTGGAGGCGGCGCGGGTGCGCACCAGCGGGCGGCCGTCGTCGGCGAGGCGGCGCAGCCAGCGGATGAGGGCCGGGCGGGCGGACGGATGCCCGGTCCACACCTCCCGCAGCAGCACCAATGAGGCACGCTCGTCGCGGAACCTGGCCTTCTGCTGGGTGACCGGGCCCCATTCGGTGTGCTCGTCGTCCAAGTACCTCTCGGCGCGGGCCAGTTGGAGTCGCTTGCCGACGTGGGTGCCGAAGACGGGGACCTCGGGTACGCGGGCCGGGTTCTCGGTCTCCTGGAGGAAGCGGTAGAGCAGGTCGCTGAGTTCGGCGGTCAGCGCGTACGGGCCACCGTCGAAGGCGGCCAGCGCGACGAGGAAGGCCTTGTCCCGCAGATGGAGCGAGGTCTCGTCCTCCTCGAACCACTCCTGGACCTGGGTCTCCAGGGAAACCAGCGAGAACTGGGCGACCGTGTCCTCGGCGACCTCTCCGGCGGCGTACCGGCCGAGCAGCTGCGCGAAGGCGGCGGCCTCGCGCGGCTGGTGGCTGCGCTCCAGGAAGGCGGTCACCTGCGGCAGGCCGAGCAGTTTGGCGGCGGTCACCTCGTCGACGCGGGCGCGCAGATGGGCGGCGAGGACATCGGCGGCGGCCGGCGCGCGCCACTCCTCGGCGGTCACGTCGTCCAGGGCCGCGCCGGGGTCCAGGGTGAGGACCAGGTACGCGTCTCGTTCGGCGAGGCGGTCGCGGGCCGCCAGCAGATGGGTCCAGCGCAGCGGCTCGTCGCGGCGCGGGGCGAGGTCGCACAGGACGTGACCTCGGGCCTGGCGCTCACCGGTGATCCGGTCGGCCAGGCCGCTCGGACCGGTGTCGCGGACCAGGGTGCGCACAGGGGAGGCGCCGAGGCGGTGCAGCAGCATCAGCGCGGCGGTGCGCCGCCCGGTGAACCGGCCGCCGGACAGCACCAGGACGCGGTCGTCGCGCAGCCGGTCCAGCAGCCGGGACATGAGCGCCTCGTCGGCGACGAACCGGCTCGCCAGCTCTTCCAGAGTGGCCCCCGGAACCTCGCCGGAGGCGGAGGCGGCCGCGGTGGACCCGGGGACCGCGAGCTGGTAGATCTCCGTCTTGCTGCCCAGGAAGACATCTCCGGAGAAGTGGCCGCCGCTGATGCCGCCGTGCTGGTCGCCACCGAGCAGCCCGCCGCTGAAGCGGGCCCCGGCGCCGACGTTCATGGACCGCGGGCTGTGGTCGACCAGGTCGCGCCGGGCCGACCAGGCGTTCTGCGGCTGGTCGCGCTCCTCGGACTCCTGCTCGTCGCCATGCCCGGCGTCGTCTGCGGCGGAGCCGGGATCGCCCGGCGGCTGGTCCTTCGCCGCGGTCCCGGTGCCGGGTACCGGGTGCGGGGCCGCACCGGCCTCGGGTGTGCTCATGCGCGCTCGCCCCGCTCGCGGTGGCCGCCCTCGCCGAGGACGACGTCGCCGGAGAAGTGGCCGCCGCTGATGCCGCCGTACTGGTGACCGCCGATCAGGCCGCCGCTGAACGTGCCGCCCTGGATGTCGAGGACGGGGCCCGGCGCCGGGGCTCCCCCTGATCCGGCCGGCGCCGGGCGGTCCTCGGGGGCCCCGCCCCGCGGGGGCACCCCCGGCGCCGGGCGGTCCCCCGAACCGCCCGGCGCCTCCCCCGCCCCCGTGTCACCGTGGTCCTTCGGGCCGTCCGCGGCCGTGGCACCGGGCACCGGCCCGTGCAGCCACGCCTTCAGGGGGCCGTTCTTGCTCTCCACCGTCACCGGGTGGAAGTCGGCGGCCGGGATGCCGATGTGGTCGTGGCGCACGACCCCGGCGTACAGGGCGTCCGAGACGCACAGCGCGAAGTCGTCGTTCCGCTCGCGCAGCGCGTCGCGCAGCAGCCCGGCGTCCAGCAGCCGGCAGGCGCGGTTCAGATCGGAGCCGACCCAGCCGTCGCGTTCGTCGACCGCGACGAACCCGGTGGCGAGGACGCCGCGCAGCCGGATCTGCGCGGAGCGGGACGCCATGCGGTTCACCGTCCGCAAAAGCGCCGGGACGTCCGTGAGCAGGGCCCGCAGCAGCGCCGTGACCGGGGCGCCCGCGTCGATGAGCTCCATCACCGAGTCACCGCGGTCGGCCCGCAGCCGCCGGGTCTCGTCGATGCCGGCGGCTTCCAGCGTGCGGTCGGTGATGTCGTAGAGCATGCGGCGCAGATACGCCTGCTCCACGTCGTCCCGGTCGCTGAACCTCTCGATGTCCAGCAGCAGGATCGTGCGGCTCACGGGATCGGTCATGGTCGCCTCTCGAAGGGGGAAGCCGTGCAGGGCAGAAGACTGGCCGCGCGGATTCCCCGGTGGTGAGGGCGGATGACGCACTTGGAGTGTGACCGTGTGCACAGAGCGCTGGACGGGACGACGGAGGCCGGGGTGCCGGTGCCGCCGCCCTCCGGTGAGCGCGGCGGGGGTCAGTGGCCGCCCGGCGCGGGCCCCGTCGCCGCGATGCGACGCAGGAGGTCGGGACGGCGGATCAGCAGCGTGCGGCGGCCGGTGACGACGGCTTCCCTGTCGCGCAGTTCACGCAGCAGCCGCTGCACCATCTCCCGTGAGGCGCCCACCGAGCCGGCCAGCTCCTGCTTGCTCAGTGGCACGGACAGCTCGATGCCGTCGGCCGTGCGGCGGCCGTGGGTGCGGGCGAGGTCGAGCAGGAGGACGGCGAAACGCTCCCGCACAGTCATGGACGCGAACTCCAGCCGGCGCCGGTCCGCCGCGCGCGTGCGGTCCGCGGTCAGCCCCAGCAGGGCGAACGAGACGGCGGGGGAGCGGTTGAGGAAGTCCTTGAACCGCTCGTGCTCCACGGCCGTCGCCCGCACGGATTCCAGCGCGGTCACCGTCGCCGACCGCGGACGCCCGGTCAGCGCGGCCGACTCGCCCACGATGTCGCCGGGTCCGCGCAGCGCGAGCAGCGCCTCGTAGCCGTTGGCCGCCGAGGCGGTGACCTTCGTCCAGCCGTGCACGAGGAAGAGGACATGGGACGAGGGCTCGTGCTGGTGCACCAGCACCATGCGCGAGCCGAAGGTCAGCTCACGGCCCAGCGTCAGCAGCGCCGAGCGGTCCTCGGCCTCCAGGCGAGCCAGGAAGGGCACCCGGTCGTCCAGACCGCCGTCGTCCGGCGAGTACGCCGCCGTCGGTGTCGTCGTCATCCCATCCCCCGATCCCTTGCCCGCAGCGGACGGATCAACGTACTCAAAGCGCAAGACCGCGTGGCGAGGAAGAGCGCGATTCGGCCATGGATGTCCGAAGGACTTCGGGCGGCTTCCGACCTGCCGTGCGACAGGCCGCGCCGCTGTTCCCGGGGCCGGGAACAAGTGGGACGAAACCCAGGTGGGGAGGTGGAAAGCCCGGCGTGTCGCGGGGGAGTCCATTTGTTTTGACCGAAGTCCGTGCGGTAGGTACGCTCAGACCTTGTGCCTGGGGTGTGCCCTGGCTTTCGTGCGTGCCTTCAGACCGCACAGGAGTCGTGACCGGCCACCGTAATCTGCGCCCTTTCCGCCTCGCGGCGGGAGTTTGCGGGATTCGACACACCCGACCGCGTGGGTCGGCGACGTTCCAGGTTAGCTGTACCCATCGGCACACAGAAACCGGAGAAGTAGTGCCTACGATCCAGCAGCTGGTCCGCAAGGGCCGGCAGGACAAGGTCGAGAAGAACAAGACGCCCGCACTCGAGGGTTCCCCTCAGCGTCGTGGCGTCTGCACGCGTGTGTTCACGACCACCCCGAAGAAGCCGAACTCGGCCCTCCGCAAGGTCGCGCGTGTGCGTCTGACCAGCGGCATCGAGGTCACCGCTTACATTCCGGGTGAGGGACACAACCTGCAGGAGCACTCCATCGTGCTCGTGCGCGGCGGCCGTGTGAAGGACCTGCCGGGTGTTCGCTACAAGATCATCCGCGGCTCGCTCGACACCCAGGGTGTCAAGAACCGCAAGCAGGCTCGCAGCCGTTACGGCGCCAAGAAGGAGAAGTAAGAATGCCTCGTAAGGGCCCCGCCCCGAAGCGCCCGGTCATCATCGACCCGGTCTACGGTTCTCCTCTGGTGACCTCCCTGATCAACAAGGTGCTGCTGAACGGCAAGCGCTCGACTGCCGAGCGGATCGTTTACGGTGCCATGGAGGGCCTGCGTGACAAGACGGGCAACGACCCGGTCATCACGCTGAAGCGCGCTCTCGAGAACATCAAGCCGACCCTCGAGGTCAAGTCCCGCCGTGTCGGTGGCGCCACCTACCAGGTCCCGGTCGAGGTCAAGCCCGGCCGTGCCAACACCCTGGCGCTGCGCTGGCTGGTCGGTTACTCCCGCGCCCGTCGCGAGAAGACCATGACCGAGCGTCTCCTCAACGAGCTTCTCGACGCCTCCAACGGCCTCGGTGCGGCCGTGAAGAAGCGCGAGGACACCCACAAGATGGCCGAGTCCAACAAGGCCTTCGCGCACTACCGCTGGTAGTCGCTACCCACATCGAGACCGAGAGAAGACTGAAGCCTTATGGCTACCACTTCACTTGACCTGGCCAAGGTGCGCAACATCGGCATCATGGCCCACATCGACGCGGGCAAGACGACCACCACCGAGCGGATCCTGTTCTACACCGGTGTGTCTTACAAGATCGGTGAGGTCCACGACGGCGCTGCCACCATGGACTGGATGGAGCAGGAGCAGGAGCGTGGCATCACGATCACCTCTGCTGCCACTACCTGTCACTGGCCGCTGGAAGACGTCGACCACACCATCAACATCATCGACACCCCGGGCCACGTCGACTTCACCGTCGAGGTGGAGCGCTCGCTGCGCGTGCTCGACGGTGCCGTGACGGTGTTCGACGGCGTCGCCGGCGTTGAGCCGCAGTCCGAGACGGTGTGGCGTCAGGCGGACCGCTACGGCGTTCCGCGTATCTGCTTCGTCAACAAGCTCGACCGCACCGGTGCCGAGTTCCACCGCTGCGTCGACATGATCTCCGACCGCCTGGGTGCGCAGCCGCTGGTCATGCAGCTGCCGATCGGTGCCGAGGCGGACTTCAAGGGCGTCATCGACCTGGTGACGATGAAGGCCCTGGTCTGGTCGGCCGAGGCGACCAAGGGCGAGATGTACGACACCGTCGACATCCCGGCCACGCACACCGAGGCTGCCGAGGAGTGGCGCGGCAAGCTGCTCGAGGCCGTCGCGGAGAACGACGAGGAGCTGATGGAGCTGTACCTGGAGGGCGAGGAGCCCTCCGTGGAGCAGCTGTACGCGGCGATCCGTCGTATCACCATCGCCTCCGGCAAGGGCACCGGCACCACCGTCACCCCGGTGTTCTGCGGCACCGCGTTCAAGAACAAGGGTGTTCAGCCCCTGCTCGACGCGGTCGTGCGTTACCTCCCCTCCCCGCTCGACGTCGAGGCCATCGAGGGCCACGCCGTCAACAACCCGGAGGAGGTCGTCAAGCGCAAGCCGTCCGACGAGGAGCCCCTCTCCGCGCTGGCGTTCAAGATCATGAGCGACCCGCACCTCGGCAAGCTCACCTTCGTCCGGGTCTACTCGGGCCGCCTGGAGTCCGGCTCCTCGGTGCTGAACTCCGTCAAGGGCAAGAAGGAGCGCATCGGCAAGATCTACCGCATGCACGCCAACAAGCGTGAGGAGATCGAGTCGGTGGGCGCCGGCGACATCGTCGCCGTCATGGGTCTGAAGCAGACCACGACGGGCGAGACGCTGTGCGACGACAAGGCCCCGGTGATCCTGGAGTCCATGGACTTCCCGGCGCCGGTGATCCAGGTCGCCATCGAGCCCAAGTCGAAGGGCGACCAGGAGAAGCTGGGCATCGCGATCCAGCGCCTGGCCGAGGAGGACCCGTCGTTCCAGGTCCACTCGGACCAGGAGACCGGCCAGACCATCATCGGTGGCATGGGCGAGCTGCACCTCGAGGTGCTGGTCGACCGTATGCGCCGTGAGTTCAAGGTCGAGGCCAACGTCGGCAAGCCCCAGGTCGCGTACCGCGAGACGATCCGCAAGGCCGTCGAGCGTATCGACTACACGCACAAGAAGCAGACTGGTGGTACCGGCCAGTTCGCCAAGGTGCAGATCGGCATCGAGCCGCTCGAGGCCGGCGACACCTCGTACGAGTTCGTGAACAAGGTGACCGGTGGCCGTATCCCGAAGGAGTACATCCCTTCGGTCGACGCCGGTGCCCAGGAGGCCATGCAGTTCGGCATCCTCGCCGGTTACGAGATGACCGGCGTGCGTGTCATCCTGCTCGACGGTGGCTACCACGAGGTCGACTCCTCCGAGCTGGCGTTCAAGATCGCTGGTTCCCAGGCCTTCAAGGAGGCCGCCCGCAAGGCCAGCCCCGTGCTGCTCGAGCCGATGATGGCCGTAGAGGTCACCACGCCCGAGGACTACATGGGCGAGGTCATCGGTGACATCAACTCCCGCCGTGGCCAGATCCAGGCCATGGAGGAGCGTGCCGGCGCCCGTGTCGTGAAGGGCCTGGTTCCGCTGTCGGAGATGTTCGGCTACGTCGGCGACCTCCGCAGCAAGACGTCGGGTCGCGCGAGCTACTCGATGCAGTTCGACTCCTACGCCGAGGTTCCGCGGAACGTCGCCGAGGAGATCATCGCGAAGGCCAAGGGCGAGTAACGCACCCCGTTTACACGCTTTAGGCTTGACACCGACCGCCGGGGATTCTTCCCCGCGAAGAACCCCGGCGGGCGGCACCCCAGCAAAGATCACCTGGCGCCGATGAGTAAGGCGTACAGAACCACTCCACAGGAGGACCCCAGTGGCGAAGGCGAAGTTCGAGCGGACTAAGCCGCACGTCAACATCGGCACCATCGGTCACATCGACCACGGTAAGACGACCCTCACGGCCGCCATTACCAAGGTGCTGCACGACGCGTACCCGGACCTGAACGAGGCCACCCCGTTCGACAACATCGACAAGGCGCCCGAGGAGCGCCAGCGCGGTATCACCATCTCCATCGCGCACGTCGAGTACCAGACCGAGTCGCGTCACTACGCCCACGTCGACTGCCCGGGTCACGCGGACTACATCAAGAACATGATCACCGGTGCCGCCCAGATGGACGGCGCGATCCTGGTGGTCGCCGCGACCGACGGCCCGATGCCGCAGACCAAGGAGCACGTGCTCCTGGCCCGCCAGGTCGGCGTTCCGTACATCGTCGTCGCCCTGAACAAGGCCGACATGGTGGACGACGAGGAGATCCTGGAGCTCGTCGAGCTCGAGGTCCGTGAGCTCCTCACCGAGTACGAGTTCCCGGGCGACGACGTTCCGGTCGTCAAGGTCTCCGCTCTGAAGGCCCTCGAGGGCGAGAAGGAGTGGGTGGACTCCGTCCTCAACCTGATGGCCGCCGTCGACGAGTCGATCCCGCAGCCGGAGCGCGACGTCGACAAGCCGTTCCTGATGCCGATCGAGGACGTCTTCACGATCACCGGTCGTGGCACGGTCGTCACCGGTCGTATCGAGCGTGGTGTCCTGAAGGTCAACGAGACCGTCGACATCATCGGCATCAAGCCGGAGAAGACCTCCACCACGGTCACCGGCATCGAGATGTTCCGCAAGCTGCTCGACGAGGGCCAGGCCGGTGAGAACGTCGGTCTGCTGCTCCGCGGCATCAAGCGCGAGGACGTCGAGCGCGGCCAGGTCATCATCAAGCCGGGCTCGGTCACCCCGCACACCGAGTTCGAGGCGCAGGCCTACATCCTCTCCAAGGACGAGGGTGGCCGCCACACGCCGTTCTTCAACAACTACCGCCCGCAGTTCTACTTCCGTACGACGGACGTGACCGGCGTCGTGACCCTCCCCGAGGGCACCGAGATGGTCATGCCGGGTGACAACACCGAGATGAAGGTGGAGCTCATCCAGCCCGTCGCCATGGAAGAGGGCCTGAAGTTCGCCATCCGTGAGGGTGGCCGCACCGTGGGCGCCGGCCAGGTCACCAAGATCGTCAAGTAAGTCCGCTTGCTGTGACGGTCTGACCCTCCGGGTCAGCTGACCCGAAGAGGCCCGTACGACTCCGGTCGTACGGGCCTCTTCGCGCTGTCCGCCCGCGACGGCACTCGCGTGTCCGCGCGCGGTAGACGGACTGCAAGGACGCGCTGGGGCGGCTCCAGAGCGCCATCGGCCGGGCCGAGTGGACGGCCCCGCCGATACCGACGCCGACGTGAGCCTGCCGGGCCTGGAGGCCTCCCTGGCCGAGCCGGACGTCGCCTCGGACACCGCGTCCGGCGCTGCCGCCAGACGCCGGGTCAGGGTGGTCCACACGGGTCGTCCGGGCGTCGGATGGGTGCCCGGGTTTGACCCATGTCACTCCCGGGGTAATCTCTTCGGCCCGATTGGCCACGGCCCCGCCCCATGTGGCAGACTGTCCGAGTTGCTCGGTCGAGCGTTGATGCTGCGCGCCTCCCGCCGGGAGGACCGGAAGCGAGTCCCACAGTACTCGTCGTCCTAACTGCCTCATGGCAGCGCTGGGACGGACGTACGGGAATCTTCCGGGAAGCGTGAGCGCGACACCGGCCAGGCGCCCGGTGGGCTCCTCCGCCCTCGGTTCCACGGTGCGGACAGGGCCGTGCGCAATCCCCGGCAGGGATGTTCGAACAAGGGACATCCATGTCAGCGAGGATGCGACACGCCCGACCGCGTGGGTCGGAGAAGAGGGCTGGAACGCCGGGTTCCAGAGCGTGAGAAGAGACAGGACTACGAAGTAGCCATGGCGGGACAGAAGATCCGCATCCGGCTCAAGGCCTACGACCACGAGGTCATCGACTCCTCGGCGAAGAAGATCGTCGAGACGGTGACCCGCACTGGTGCGTCGGTCGCGGGCCCGGTGCCGCTGCCCACTGAGAAGAACGTGTACTGCGTCATCAAGTCGCCGCACAAGTACAAGGACTCGCGCGAGCACTTCGAGATGCGCACGCACAAGCGCCTGATCGACATCCTCGACCCGACCCCCAAGACCGTTGACTCTCTGATGCGACTCGACCTCCCGGCCGGTGTCGACATCGAGATCAAGCTCTGAGGCCGGTGATCTGAGAATGGCTAAGCAGATCAAGGGCATCCTGGGCGAGAAGCTCGGCATGACGCAGGTCTGGGACGAGAACAACCGCGTTGTTCCCGTGACCGTCCTCAAGGCCGGGCCGAATGTCGTGACCCAGGTTCGTACGAACGACGTCGACGGCTACGAGTCCGTCCAGATCGCCTTCGGCGAGATCGACCCGCGCAAGGTGAACAAGCCCCTCAAGGGCCACTTCGCCAAGGCGGACGTCACCCCGCGTCGCCACCTCGTCGAGATCCGCACGTCGGATGCCTCCGAGTACACCCTCGGCCAGGAGATCACCGCTGAGGTGTTCGAGGCCGGTGTGAAGGTCGACGTCACCGGCAAGAGCAAGGGCAAGGGCTTCGCCGGTGTCATGAAGCGTCACAACTTCAAGGGCCTCGGCGCCGGTCACGGCACCCAGCGCAAGCACCGCTCTCCCGGTTCGATCGGTGGCTGCGCCACCCCGGGCCGTGTGTTCAAGGGCCTCCGCATGGCGGGTCGCATGGGCAACGAGCGGGTCACCACCCAGAACCTGACCGTCCACGCCGTTGACGCGGAGAAGGGTCTGCTGCTCATCAAGGGCGCGGTTCCCGGTCCGAACGGCGGCCTCGTCCTGGTCCGCACCGCGGCCAAGGGGGCCTGAGGTAACCGATGAGCACTGTTGACATCCTTTCGCCGGCGGGCGAGAAGGCCGGTTCCGTCGAGCTCCCCGCGGAGATCTTCGGCGTTGAGAAGGTCAGCGTTCCGCTGATCCACCAGGTCGTCGTCGCGCAGCTGGCCGCTGCCCGCCAGGGCACGCACAAGACGAAGACGCGTGGCGAGGTCCGTGGTGGCGGCAAGAAGCCGTACCGCCAGAAGGGCACCGGTCGCGCCCGCCAGGGTTCGACCCGCGCGCCGCAGTTCGCCGGTGGTGGCGTCGTGCACGGTCCCGTGCCGCGCGACTACTCGCAGCGGACCCCGAAGAAGATGAAGGCCGCGGCCCTGCGCCACGCCCTCACCGACCGGGCCCGCAACAACCGCATCCACGTCGTGACCGACGTGGTCGAGTCGGACATCTCCACCAAGGCCGCCAAGGCTCTCCTCGGCAAGATCAGCGAGCGCAAGAACGTGCTCCTGGTCGTCGAGCGCGAGAACGAGAAGGCCCTGCTGTCCGCTCGCAACCTGCCCCAGGTCCACATCCTGGAGCCGGGCCAGCTGAACACGTACGACGTGATCGTCTCCGACGACGTGGTCTTCACCCAGGCCGCTTTCGAGTCCTTCGTGTCCGGCCCGAAGGCCAACGACACCGAAGGGAGCGAGGCCTGATGGCTATCCGTCACCCCGCCATTGCCTCGAAGGCCGCCAAGGCCGCCAAGGCCGCGCGCGTCGCCAAGGCGCGTCGCCACGCCGCCGAGGGCAAGAACACCGTCGTCACCCCGGCGAGCAAGGCGTACACGGACCCCCGTGACGTCCTGCTGAAGCCGGTCGTGTCGGAGAAGAGCTACGCGCTCCTCGACGAGAACAAGTACACGTTCATCGTTGCCCCGAGCGCCAACAAGACCCAGATCAAGGAGGCCGTCCAGGCGGTCTTCTCGGTCAAGGTCACCGGGGTCAACACGATCAACCGCCAGGGCAAGCGCAAGCGGACCCGCACGGGCTTCGGCCAGCGTGCCGCCACCAAGCGCGCGATCGTGACCCTCGCCGAGGGCGACCGTATCGACATCTTCGGCGGTCCGACCGCCTGAGGGCGGTCCGGATCGTCCGATATCGGACGAGGACTGAGAAATGGGAATCCGCAAGTACAAGCCGACTACGCCGGGCCGTCGTGGCGCCAGCGTCGCCGACTTCGTCGAGGTCACGCGGTCCACGCCGGAGAAGTCGCTGGTCCGTCCCCTGCACAGCAAGGGCGGCCGTAACAACGCCGGTCGTGTGACCGTTCGCCACCAGGGTGGCGGACACAAGCGCGCCTACCGCGTGATCGACTTCCGTCGTCACGACAAGGACGGCGTGCCGGCGAAGGTCGCGCACATCGAGTACGACCCCAACCGCACCGCGCGCATCGCGCTCCTGCACTACGCGGACGGCGAGAAGCGCTACATTCTCGCGCCGCGTGGCCTGAACCAGGGCGACCGCGTCGAGAACGGTCCCGGGGCCGACATCAAGCCGGGCAACAACCTTGCCCTGCGCAACATCCCGGTCGGTACGACCCTGCACGCCATCGAGCTGCGTCCGGGCGGCGGCGCCAAGTTCGCCCGCTCGGCCGGTGCCTCCGTGCAGTTGCTCGCGAAGGAGGGCGCCTACGCCCACCTGCGCATGCCGTCCGGTGAGATCCGCCTGGTCGACGTCCGCTGCCGCGCCACTGTTGGCGAGGTCGGCAACGCCGAGCAGTCGAACATCAACTGGGGCAAGGCCGGCCGCAAGCGCTGGCTGGGCGTCCGCCCCACCGTGCGTGGTGTGGTCATGAACCCTGTCGACCACCCGCACGGTGGTGGTGAGGGCCGTACCTCCGGTGGCCGCCACCCGGTGTCCCCGTGGGGTCAGAAGGAAGGCCGTACTCGTTCCGCCAAGAAGGCGAGCAACAAGTACATCGTCCGCCGCCGCAAGACGAACAAGAAGCGCTAAGGACGGGTTGAGATGCCTCGTAGCTTGAAGAAGGGACCCTTCGTCGACGACCACCTGATGAAGAAGGTGGACGTCCAGAACGAAGCCGGTACCAAGAACGTCATCAAGACCTGGTCCCGCCGCTCGATGATCGTCCCGGCCATGCTCGGCCACACGATCGCGGTGCACAACGGCAAGACCCACATCCCGGTGTTTGTCACCGAGTCGATGGTCGGCCACAAGCTCGGCGAGTTCTCGCCGACGCGCACCTTCCGGGGTCACGTCAAGGACGACCGGAAGTCGAAGCGCCGCTAACGCGGGGTGAATGACCATGACAGACACTGAAGGGACAACCATGGAAGCCAGGGCCCAGGCGCGGTACATCCGCGTCACGCCCATGAAGGCCCGCCGCGTGGTGGACCTCATCCGTGGCATGGCCGCCACGGAGGCTCAGGCGGTCCTGCGTTTCGCCCCGCAGGCCGCGAGCGTGCCGGTCGGCAAGGTGCTGGACAGCGCCATCGCCAACGCCGCGCACAACTACGACCACACCGATGTCGACAGCCTCTACGTCTCCGAGGCCTACGTCGACGAGGGCCCGACCCTGAAGCGGTTCCGTCCGCGTGCCCAGGGCCGTGCCTACCGGATCCGCAAGCGGACCAGCCACATCACCGTGGTCGTCAGCAGCAAGGAAGGAACCCGGTAATGGGCCAGAAGGTAAACCCGCATGGGTTCCGGCTCGGTATCACGACCGACTTCAAGTCGCGTTGGTACGCCGACAAGCTGTACAAGGACTACGTCAAGGAAGACGTCGCCATCCGTCGGATGATGACGTCCGGCATGGAGCGCGCCGGCATCTCGAAGGTTGAGATCGAGCGCACCCGTGACCGCGTCCGCGTGGACATCCACACCGCGCGTCCGGGCATCGTCATCGGCCGCCGTGGCGCCGAGGCCGACCGCATCCGCGGCGACCTCGAGAAGCTCACGGGCAAGCAGGTCCAGCTGAACATCCTCGAGGTCAAGAACCCCGAGACGGACGCTCAGCTGGTGGCCCAGGCCGTTGCCGAGCAGCTCTCCTCCCGCGTCTCCTTCCGCCGCGCCATGCGCAAGAGCATGCAGTCGGCGATGAAGGCGGGCGCCAAGGGCATCAAGATCCAGTGCGGTGGCCGCCTCGGCGGCGCCGAGATGTCCCGCTCGGAGTTCTACCGCGAGGGCCGTGTGCCCCTGCACACGCTCCGCGCGAACGTGGACTACGGCTTCTTCGAGGCCAAGACGACCTTCGGCCGCATCGGTGTGAAGGTCTGGATCTACAAGGGCGACGTCAAGAACATCGCCGAGGTCCGCGCCGAGAACGCTGCCGCCCGTGCGGGTAACCGCCCGGCCCGCGGTGGCGCCGACCGCCCGGCCCGTGGTGGCCGCGGTGGCGAGCGGCGCGGTCGCAAGCCGCAGCAGGCTGCCGGCGCCGAGGCCCCCAAGGCCGAGGCTCCCGCGTCCGCTCCGGCTGAGAGCACCGGAACGGAGGCCTGACCGACATGCTGATCCCCCGTAGGGTCAAGCACCGCAAGCAGCACCACCCGAAGCGCGATGGTATGTCCAAGGGTGGAACGCAGGTTGCGTTCGGCGAGTACGGCATCCAGGCGCTGACCCCGGCCTACGTGACGAACCGCCAGATCGAGGCGGCTCGTATCGCGATGACCCGTCACATCAAGCGTGGCGGCAAGGTCTGGATCAACATCTACCCGGACCGTCCGCTGACCAAGAAGCCCGCCGAGACCCGCATGGGTTCCGGTAAGGGTTCGCCGGAGTGGTGGATCGCGAACGTCAAGCCTGGTCGCGTGATGTTCGAGCTGTCCTACCCGAACGAGAAGATCGCCCGTGAGGCGCTGACCCGTGCGGCCCACAAGCTGCCGATGAAGTGCCGGATCGTCAAGCGCGAGGCAGGTGAAGCGTGATGTCGGCCGGTACCAAGGCGTCCGAGCTGCGCGAGCTGGGCAACGAGGAGCTTCTGGGCAAGCTCCGCGAGGCCAAGGAAGAGCTGTTCAACCTCCGCTTCCAGGCGGCGACGGGCCAGCTCGAGAACCACGGCCGTCTGAAGGCGGTCCGCAAGGACATCGCGCGGATCTACACCCTGATGCGCGAGCGTGAGCTGGGCATCGAAACGGTGGAGAACGCCTGATGAGCGAGAACAATGTGACTGCAGAGAACACTGAGGCGCGCGGCTTCCGCAAGACCCGTGAGGGTCTCGTCGTCGGCGACAAGATGGACAAGACCGTCGTCGTCGCCGTCGAGGACCGCGTCAAGCACGCGCTGTACGGCAAGGTCATCCGCCGTACGAACAAGCTCAAGGCGCACGACGAGCAGAACGCCGCGGGTGTCGGCGACCGTGTCCTCCTGATGGAGACCCGGCCGCTGTCCGCGACCAAGCGCTGGCGCGTCGTCGAGATCCTCGAGAAGGCCAAGTAATTCTCCTGCGAGGCACCCCTCGCAGGACAGTTCCGCCAGGCTCCGGGGGCCGCTCGGTTGAGCGGCCCCCGGGGAACCGGCAGACAATCAGGAGATAGACGTGATCCAGCAGGAGTCGCGACTGCGTGTCGCCGACAACACTGGTGCGAAGGAGATCCTTTGCATCCGTGTGCTCGGTGGCTCCGGTCGCCGCTACGCGGGCATCGGTGACGTCATCGTCGCCACCGTCAAGGACGCGATCCCCGGTGGCAACGTGAAGAAGGGTGACGTCGTCAAGGCGGTCATCGTTCGCACCGTCAAGGAGCGCCGCCGTCCGGACGGCTCGTACATCCGCTTCGACGAGAACGCCGCCGTCATTCTGAAGAACGACGGCGACCCTCGTGGCACCCGTATCTTCGGCCCCGTCGGCCGTGAGCTGCGCGAGAAGAAGTTCATGAAGATCATCTCCCTCGCGCCGGAGGTGCTGTGAGCATGAAGATCAAGAAGGGCGACCTGGTCCAGGTCATCACCGGCAAGGACAAGGGCAAGCAGGGCAAGGTCATTGCCGCTTACCCGCGCGAGGAGCGTGTCCTGGTCGAGGGTGTCAACCGGGTCAAGAAGCACACCAAGGCCGGCCCGACCGCAAGCGGTTCCCAGGCCGGCGGCATCGTGACCACCGAGGCCCCGATCCACGTGAGCAACGTTCAGCTCGTCGTGGAGAAGGACGGTCAGAAGGTCGTCACGCGTGTCGGTTACCGCTTCGACGACGAAGGCAACAAGATCCGCGTTGCCAAGCGGACGGGTGAGGACATCTGATGGCTACCACCACTGCCCCGCGTCTGAAGCAGAAGTACCGCGACGAGATCGCCCCCAAGCTGCGTGACGAGTTCAAGTACGAGAACGTCATGCAGATCCCGGGCCTCGTCAAGATCGTGGTCAACATGGGTGTGGGCGACGCCGCCCGCGACTCCAAGCTGATCGAGGGCGCCATCCGCGACCTCACCACGATCACCGGTCAGAAGCCGGCCGTCACCAAGGCCCGCAAGTCCATCGCGCAGTTCAAGCTGCGTGAGGGCCAGCCGATCGGTGCCCACGTCACGCTCCGTGGCGACCGCATGTGGGAGTTCCTGGACCGCACCCTGTCGCTGGCGCTTCCGCGCATCCGCGACTTCCGCGGCCTGTCCCCCAAGCAGTTCGACGGCCGTGGCAACTACACCTTCGGTCTCACGGAGCAGGTCATGTTCCACGAGATCGACCAGGACAAGATCGACCGCGTCCGGGGTATGGACATCACCGTGGTCACCACGGCGACCAACGACGCTGAGGGCCGCGCGCTCCTTCGTCACCTCGGCTTCCCGTTCAAGGAGGCGTGAGCGAGATGGCGAAGAAGGCTCTGATTGCCAAGGCTGCTCGCAAGCCCAAGTTCGGTGTGCGCGCGTACACCCGCTGCCAGCGCTGCGGCCGTCCGCACTCCGTGTACCGCAAGTTCGGCCTGTGCCGCGTGTGCCTTCGTGAGATGGCTCACCGTGGCGAGCTGCCGGGCGTGACCAAGAGCTCCTGGTAACAGCCCAGTTGGGTTGATGCCGGGCTCTCGGTAAGCATCTGGGTCGGCAGGCGACCCACCTCACATGCCTTAGGCTTGTGGGGTTGGGCGTCTGCCGCCCGTACGACTTACTACGCCGTAGGTCCACCGCGCCGCACCCGTCCCGTCTCGGATCGGGGAGAGGGATGGCGCACCAGGAAACCCCGGCGAGAGAGGCCGAAGGCCAATTCATGACCATGACTGATCCGATCGCAGACATGCTGACGCGTCTGCGGAATGCGAACTCGGCGTACCACGACTCCGTGACGATGCCGGCATCGAAGATCAAGTCTCACATCGCGGAGATCCTCCAGCAGGAGGGCTTCATCACGGGCTGGCGTGTCGAGGACGCCGAGGTCGGCAAGAACCTCGTCCTCGAGCTGAAGTTCGGCCCGAACCGTGAGCGCTCCATCGCGGGCATCAAGCGGATCTCCAAGCCCGGTCTCCGGGTCTACGCGAAGTCCACCAACCTGCCGAAGGTGCTCGGCGGCCTCGGCGTGGCGATCATCTCCACGTCCCACGGGCTCCTCACCGACAAGCAGGCCGGCAAGAAGGGCGTGGGTGGGGAAGTCCTCGCCTACGTCTGGTAACGGAAGGGAACGGAGGAAACAGCTATGTCGCGCATCGGCAAGCTCCCCATCGCGGTTCCCGCCGGCGTGGACGTCACCATCGACGGCAACACGGTTTCGGTCAAGGGCCCCAAGGGCGAGCTGACCCACACCATCGTCGCGCCGATCGAGATCGTCAAGAACGAGGACGGCACCCTCCAGGTGACCCGCCCCAACGACGAGCGTCAGAACAAGGCTCTCCACGGCCTGTCCCGCACGCTGGTGGCGAACATGATCACCGGCGTGACCCAGGGTTACGTGAAGAAGCTCGAGATCAGTGGTGTCGGTTACCGCGTGACCGCCAAGGGTTCGAACCTCGAGTTCGCCCTCGGCTACAGCCACCCGATCCTGGTCGAGGCCCCCGCGGGCATCTCCTTCAAGGTGGAGACCCCGACCCGATTCCAGGTCGAGGGCATCGACAAGCAGAAGGTCGGCGAGGTTGCGGCCAACATCCGCAAGCTGCGCAAGCCCGACCCGTACAAGGCCAAGGGCGTCAAGTACGAGGGCGAAGTCATCCGCCGCAAGGTCGGAAAGGCGGGTAAGTAAGCCATGGCATACGGGCAGAAGATCCTCAAGGGCGACGCTTACAAGCGTGCTGCTATCAAGCGTCGTCACATCCGGATCCGCAAGAAGGTCTCGGGTACCGCCGAGCGTCCCCGTCTGGTCGTGACCCGCTCCAACCGCCACATCGTGGCGCAGGTGATCGACGACCTCAAGGGCCACACCGTGGCGTCGGCGTCCACCCTGGACAGCTCGATCCGTGGTGGCGAGGGCGACAAGTCCGCGCAGGCCAAGCAGGTCGGCGCCCTGGTCGCCGAGCGCGCCAAGGCCGCCGGTGTCGAGGCCGTCGTGTTCGACCGTGGTGGCAACCAGTACGCCGGGCGCATCGCCGCCCTGGCGGACGCCGCCCGCGAGGCCGGGCTCAGGTTCTGAGCCGCCGTAGCTAGCGGAAAAGAGAGAGGTAAATCCAATGGCTGGACCCCAGCGCCGCGGTGGCGGTGCCGGTGGCGGCGAGCGGCGGGACCGGAAGGGCCGTGACGGCGGCGCTGCTGCCGCCGAGAAGACCGCGTACGTTGAGCGCGTTGTCGCGATCAACCGCGTCGCCAAGGTTGTGAAGGGTGGTCGTCGCTTCAGCTTCACCGCGCTGGTCGTGGTGGGCGACGGTGACGGCACCGTGGGTGTCGGATACGGCAAGGCCAAGGAGGTGCCGGCCGCCATCGCCAAGGGTGTCGAGGAAGCCAAGAAGCACTTCTTCAAGGTCCCCCGGATCCAGGGCACCATCCCGCACCCGATCCAGGGTGAGAAGGCTGCCGGCGTTGTGCTGCTCAAGCCCGCGTCGCCCGGTACCGGTGTGATCGCCGGTGGCCCGGTGCGTGCCGTGCTCGAGTGCGCCGGTATCCACGACGTGCTGTCGAAGTCGCTCGGCTCCGACAACGCCATCAACATCGTGCACGCGACCGTGGAGGCCCTGAAGGGTCTGCAGCGTCCCGAGGAGATCGCGGCCCGCCGCGGTCTGCCGCTCGAGGACATCGCTCCCGCGGCCCTTCTGCGTGCGCGTGCCGGGGCGGGTGCGTAATCATGGCGCAGCTCAAGATCACGCAGGTCAAGTCCTACATCGGCAGCAAGCAGAACCACCGTGACACTCTGCGGTCGCTTGGTCTCAAGGGGATCAACACCGTGGTCGTCAAGGAGGACCGCCCCGAGTTCCGCGGCATGGTGCACACCGTCCGCCACCTCGTGACGGTCGAGGAGGTCGACTGATCATGGCGGAGCAGAACCCGCTCAAGATCCACAACCTCCGTCCCGCCCCGGGCGCCAAGACCGCCAAGACCCGTGTCGGTCGTGGTGAGGCGTCGAAGGGTAAGACGGCCGGTCGTGGTACCAAGGGCACCAAGGCCCGCTACCAGGTTCCGGAGCGCTTCGAGGGTGGCCAGATGCCGCTGCACATGCGCCTCCCGAAGCTGAAGGGCTTCAAGAACCCGTTCAAGACCGAGTACCAGGTCGTGAACCTCGACAAGCTGGCCGCGCTCTACCCGCAGGGTGGCGAGGTCACGGTCGAGGACCTGGTGGCCAAGGGTGCCGTTCGCAAGAACAGCCTCGTCAAGGTCCTCGGCCAGGGCGAGGTCTCCGTGGCGCTGCAGGTGACGGTCGACGCCGTCTCCGGCTCCGCCAAGGAGAAGATCACCGCCGCCGGCGGCACCGTCACCGAGCTCGTCTGAACCTTTCGGGCGTCTCGATGACCTGAACGATCCCGACCGGGGATACCCCAGATAAGGGGTATCCCCGGTTGGTCGTTCCAAGGGGGGCGGTCTCGCCGGTAAGGTGGCCTGCACTGCCAACTTTCACAGGGTGCCGCGGTACGGGCACCTTGGGCGGCAGTCGACCGTTACACATGTCGTTGTCCAGTCGGAATCTCAAGACCGTCACCCTTGACGCAGTTGCGCGGGGGTCGCAGGAGGCACCGTGCTCACCGCGTTCGCCCGGGCGTTCAGGACGCCCGACCTGCGCAAGAAGCTGCTCTTCACGCTCGCGATCATTGTCGTGTACCGGATCGGTACGCACATCCCGATCCCCGGCGTGGACTACAAGAGCGTCCAGACCTGTATCGACGTGGCCAACAAGGGCAACCAGAGCCTGTTCGGTCTGGTCAACATGTTCAGCGGCGGAGCGCTGCTGCAGATCACGGTCTTCGCGCTGGGCATCATGCCGTACATCACGGCGAGCATCATTCTCCAGCTGCTGACCGTGGTCATTCCGCGCCTGGAGGCCCTGAAGAAGGAGGGCCAGGCGGGTACGGCGAAGATCACGCAGTACACCCGTTACCTGACGGTGGCGCTGGCGATCCTCCAGGGCACCGGTCTGGTGGCGACCGCCCGCAGCGGCGCCCTGTTCTCCGGCTGCCCGGTGGCGACCTCGATCGTCCCGGACCAGTCGATCTTCACCACCATCACGATGGTCATCACCATGACCGCCGGCACGGCCGTCGTCATGTGGCTCGGTGAGCTGATCACCGACCGCGGCATCGGCAACGGCATGTCGATCCTGATGTTCATCTCGATCGCCGCGACCTTCCCGTCCGCGCTGTGGGCCATCAAGAAGCAGGGCACCCTGGCCGGCGGCTGGATCGAGTTCGGCACGGTCATCCTCGTCGGCCTCGTCATGGTCGGCCTGGTGGTCTTCGTCGAGCAGGCGCAGCGGCGCATCCCGGTCCAATACGCGAAGCGCATGATCGGCCGCCGGTCCTACGGCGGTACGTCCACGTACATCCCGCTGAAGGTGAACCAGGCGGGTGTGATTCCCGTCATCTTCGCGTCGTCGTTGCTGTACATCCCGGCACTGGTGGCCCAGTTCTCCGGGGGCAATTCCGACTGGAAGCGCTGGATCAACGACAACCTGACCAAGGGCGACCACCCGATTTACATCAGTCTGTACTTCTTGCTCATCGTTTTCTTCGCGTTCTTCTACGTGGCGATCTCCTTCAACCCCGAAGAAGTCGCGGACAACATGAAGAAGTATGGTGGCTTCATCCCGGGCATCCGGGCCGGTCGGCCCACCGCTGAGTACCTGTCGTACGTGCTCAACCGGATCACCTGGCCGGGTTCGCTGTACCTGGGTCTGATCGCTCTCGTACCGACAATGGCGTTGGTTGGCTTCGGGGCTAGCCAGAACTTCCCGTTCGGTGGTACCAGCATCCTGATCATCGTGGGTGTCGGTCTCGAGACGGTGAAGCAGATCGAGAGCCAGCTCCAGCAGCGCAATTACGAAGGGTTCCTCCGCTGATGCGAATTGTCCTCGTCGGGCCGCCCGGCGCCGGCAAGGGAACGCAGGCCGCGTTCCTCGCCAAGAACCTGTCGATCCCGCACATCTCCACGGGCGACCTGTTCCGCGCCAACATCAGCCAGCAGACGGAACTCGGCAAACTGGCGAAGTCCTACATGGACAGGGGCGAACTGGTACCGGACGAGGTCACCATCGCGATGGCCAAGGACCGCATGGAGCAGCCCGACGCGCAGAACGGCTTCCTGCTGGACGGCTTCCCGCGCAATGTGCAGCAGGCGGAGGCGCTGGACGACATGCTCAAGTCCGAGGGCATGAAGCTGGACGCGGTCCTCGATCTCGAGGTGCCCGAGGAGGAGGTCGTCAAGCGCATCGCGGGCCGCCGCGTGTGCCGCAACGACTCGTCGCACGTCTTCCACGTCTCGTACAAGAAGCCGAAGCAGGACGGCGTCTGCGACATCTGCGGCGGCGAGCTGTACCAGCGTGACGACGACTCCGAGGACACCGTCCGCAAGCGGCTGGAGGTCTACCACACGCAGACCGAGCCGATCATCGACCACTACAAGGCCCAGGATCTGGTGGTCACCATCCCGGCCCTCGGCAAGGTGGATGAGGTCACCCAGCGCTCCATGGACGCGCTCACGCAGAAGGTCGGCGACAAGTAGTCGTCGCTGCTGTCACCGGCCGCGGTTCCCCCGCCAGGGAGCCGCGGCCGACCTGTGGGCGGTGCTCCTCGCACGCCGCAGGGCTGGATGACGCGGCCCCGTATCGTTGAAGCTGTCCCCAGTCCCCCGGTCAGAAAGGCCGCAGCCCCCATGGTGCAGATCAAGACCCCCGAGCAGATCGCCAAGATGCGTGCGGCGGGGCTGGTCGTCGCCGCCGTGCACGCGGCCACGCGTGAGGCGGCGGTGCCGGGCGCCACGACGAAGGACCTGGACGAGGTGGCTCGCAAGGTCCTCGCCGAGCACGGGGCGAAGTCGAACTTCCTGGGCTACGGCGGCTTCCCCGCGACCATCTGCACCTCGGTGAACGAGGTGGTCGTCCACGGCATCCCCTCCGACGAGGTGGTGCTCAAGGACGGCGACATCATCTCCGTCGACGCGGGTGCGATCGTCGACGGCTGGCACGGGGACGCCGCCTTCACCGCGTTCGTGGGGTCGGGCCACGCTCCGGAGCTGATCGAGCTGTCCCGGGTGACCGAGGAGTCCATGTGGGCCGGGATCGCGGCGATGAAGCAGGGCAACCGGCTCGTCGACGTCTCCCGGGCCGTCGAGACGTACATCCGCCGGCAGCCCAAGCCGGGCGGCGGGCGGTACGGGATCATCGAGGACTACGGCGGCCATGGCATCGGCACCGAGATGCACATGGACCCGCACCTGCTGAACTACGTCGACCGCAGGCGCGGCAAGGGCCCGAGGCTGGTGCCCGGCTTCTGCCTCGCCATCGAGCCGATGGTGTCGCTCGGGACTCCGAGGACGGAGGTCCTCGACGACGACTGGACCGTCATCACCACCGACGGAACATGGTCGTCCCACTGGGAGCACTCCGTCGCCCTGACGGAACAGGGCCCGCTGGTGCTCACGGCCCCCGACGGCGGCAAGGCCAAGCTGGCGGAGTACGGCGTCACCGCGGCTCCCGATCCTCTCGCATAATGATCTTCCGCGTGGGGCAGACTCCATCGATTCGTGTTTCCGGGTGCGCTGACGTAGACTGACTCGTCGGCTCTCGTGCATCCGCATGTCCGCATGCGCTCGTACGGAGTTGATCAAGGTAGTCGATTCGAAGGGCGAAGCGTGGCCAAGAAGCAAGGTGCCATCGAGATCGAGGGCACTGTCGTCGAGTCTCTTCCGAACGCCATGTTCAAGGTCGAGCTCCAGAACGGCCACCAGGTCCTGGCACACATCAGCGGCAAGATGCGTATGCACTACATCCGCATCCTCCCTGACGACCGGGTCGTGGTGGAGCTGTCTCCGTACGACCTGACGCGTGGCCGGATCGTCTACCGCTACAAGTAGATCTTGCCCGCACCCCGCGCTCGCGGGGCGCGCATCCCGTTTCGGCGGGGTGGTGGCACTGACCCGGAGAACCTCACATCCCATGAAGGTCAAGCCGAGCGTCAAGAAGATCTGCGACAAGTGCAGGGTGATCCGCCGTCACGGCCGGGTCATGGTCATCTGCGAGAACCCGCGCCACAAGCAGCGCCAGGGCTGACGCACGACCGCACCCTCTGCATCGATCGCAGAGATTCGCGCGACGCAAGCTGAACAGTTCATACGCAGGGCCCGAGCCGGAAGGCTCGATACCCCCGGTTCGGAGGCCGGGGACCCAGTTCGTACCTCGTACGGCGGCTGGGAGCCGGTCCTGTGGAAGACCTCCGAAGATCAACTGGAGCCATTGAATGGCACGCGTTTCCGGTGTTGACATCCCGCGCGAAAAGCGCGTGGAGATCGCCCTCACCTACGTGTTCGGCATCGGCCGGACCCTTTCGCAGCAGACGCTGGCAGCCACCGGCGTCGACCCGAACACCCGCGTTCGCGACCTCTCCGAGGAGCAGCTCGTCGCGATCCGCGAGTACGTCGACAACAACATCAGGACCGAGGGTGACCTCCGTCGTGAGATCCAGGCCGACATCCGCCGCAAGGTCGAGATCGGCACGTACCAGGGTCTGCGGCACCGCCGTGGTCTTCCCGTCCGCGGTCAGCGCACCAGCACCAACGCCCGTACCCGCAAGGGCCCGCGTCGCGCCATCGCCGGCAAGAAGAAGCCGGGCAAGAAGTAGTCCGCAGCGGACACCTGTCCACGGTCTTCGCTGTAGGACCGACCACCTCCCTAGGAGTTAAAGGATGCCCCCCAAGGGACGTCAGGGCGCTGCCAAGAAGGTGCGCCGCAAGGAAAAGAAGAACGTCGCTCACGGCCACGCGCACATCAAGAGCACGTTCAACAACACCATCGTTTCGATCACCGACCCGTCCGGCAACGTGATCTCCTGGGCCTCCGCCGGCCACGTCGGCTTCAAGGGCTCCCGGAAGTCCACGCCGTTCGCCGCGCAGATGGCCGCCGAGTCGGCCGCCCGCCGCGCCCAGGAGCACGGCATGCGCAAGGTCGACGTGTTCGTCAAGGGCCCGGGCTCCGGTCGTGAGACCGCGATCCGCTCCCTGCAGGCCACGGGCCTCGAGGTCGGCTCCATCCAGGACGTCACCCCGACCCCGCACAACGGCTGCCGTCCGCCGAAGCGCCGCCGCGTCTGAGGCCTGGCTGCTTACGGGATTCGGGCGGTACGTCTCCGTGAGGGGCCGTGCCGCCCGTACCCTTGCAGTACCCGCACTTTTCACGGGTGCGGTTTCCGTCGGACGTCAAATAGCGGGCGTCCACGAAAGAAGGATCTGATCCACCCATGCTGATCGCTCAGCGTCCCTCGTTGACCGAAGAGGTCGTCGACGAGTTCCGCTCCCGGTTCGTGATCGAGCCGCTGGAGCCGGGCTTCGGTTACACCCTCGGCAACTCCCTGCGTCGTACGCTCCTCTCCTCGATCCCGGGTGCGGCGGTCACGTCCATCCGCATCGACGGCGTTCTGCACGAGTTCACCACCGTGCCGGGCGTCAAGGAGGACGTCACCGACCTGATCCTCAACATCAAGCAGCTGGTCGTCTCCTCCGAGCACGACGAGCCGGTCGTGATGTACCTGCGCAAGCAGGGCCCGGGTCTCGTCACCGCCGCCGACATCGCGCCCCCGGCCGGTGTCGAGGTGCACAACCCCGACCTCGTCCTCGCCACGCTCAACGGCAAGGGCAAGCTGGAGATGGAGCTGACCGTCGAGCGCGGTCGCGGTTATGTCTCCGCCGTGCAGAACAAGCAGGTGGGTCAGGAGATCGGCCGCATCCCGGTCGACTCGATCTACTCGCCGGTTCTCAAGGTCACCTACAAGGTCGAGGCGACCCGTGTCGAGCAGCGCACCGACTTCGACAAGCTGATCGTCGACGTCGAGACCAAGCAGGCCATGCGTCCGCGTGACGCCATGGCGTCGGCCGGAAAGACCCTGGTCGAGCTGTTCGGCCTCGCCCGCGAGCTGAACATCGATGCCGAGGGCATCGACATGGGCCCGTCCCCGACGGACGCCGCCCTGGCCGCCGACCTGGCGCTGCCGATCGAGGAGCTGGAGCTCACGGTCCGCTCCTACAACTGCCTCAAGCGTGAGGGCATCCACTCCGTGGGTGAGCTCGTCGCCCGTTCCGAGGCCGACCTGCTGGACATTCGCAACTTCGGTGCGAAGTCCATCGACGAGGTCAAGGCGAAGCTGGCCGGCATGGGCCTGGCCCTGAAGGACAGCCCGCCCGGATTCGACCCGACCGCCGCCGCCGACGCCTTCGGCGCCGACGACGACGCGGACGCGGGCTTCGTCGAGACCGAGCAGTACTGAGAGCTCGGACCAGACGGTCCGTTTGCGGTGCGGGTGCGCTGTGCTTGATCGCTCGGTTCCCCGCGCCCCTTCCGGGGCACCCCCATGCGGGGCTGCCCCGGATCTCCGACAGGCGACCGCCTGCTCGGATACTGACCCCGGTACCTGATACGGCCGGGGCAGACACCTAGGAGAAACACGATGCCGAAGCCCACCAAGGGTCCCCGCATGGGCGGCAGTGCCGCGCACGAGAAGCTGCTCCTCGCGAACCTCGCGAAGTCGCTCTTCGAGCACGGGCGTATCACCACCACCGAGGCGAAGGCCCGCCGCCTGCGCCCGTACGCCGAGCGTCTGATCACCAAGGCGAAGAAGGGCGACCTTCACAACCGCCGTCAGGTGCTTCAGGTGATCACGGACAAGGGCGTCGTCCACACGCTCTTCACCGAGATCGGCCCGCGCTACGAGAACCGTCCGGGTGGCTACACCCGTATCACCAAGATCGGTAACCGCCGTGGCGACAACGCGCCCATGGCCGTGATCGAGCTGGTCGAGGCGCTGACGGTGCAGCAGAAGGCGGTCGGCGAGGCCGAGGCGGCGACCAAGCGCGCCGTCAAGGAGGCCGAGGAGACCAAGGTCGAGGAGACCCAGGTCGAGGACGCGGCTCCGGCCGCCGACGAGGCCGCCGAGGCTCCGGCCCAGGAGTCCAAGGACGCCTGAGGTCCGCCCTCGCCCTGAGAACGGGTCCGCCCTTCGGGGCGGGCCCGCTTTCGCGTACCTGAGAGGATCCAGGAGTGAGTGAGGAAGTACAGGCCGGCCGCGTCCGTGTCCGTCTCGACCTCTCCTACGACGGCACCGACTTCCACGGCTGGGCCAAGCAGGCCGGCGGCAGGCGGACCGTGCAGGGGGAGGTCGAGGACGCCCTGCGGACGGTCACCCGGTCCGGGGAGACGTACGAGCTGACCGTCGCCGGGCGGACCGACGCCGGGGTGCACGCCCGGGGCCAGGTGGCCCATGTGGACCTTCCCCTCGAGGTCTGGGGCGAGCACCGTGGGAAGCTGCTGAAGCGGCTTGCCGGGCGCCTTCCCAAGGACGTACGGGTGTGGGCCCTCCGGGAGGCTCCCAGGGGCTTCAACGCCCGTTTCTCGGCCGTCTGGCGCCGGTACGCGTACCGGGTCACCGACAACCCCGGCGGTGTCGATCCCCTTCTGCGGAACCATGTCCTCTGGCACGACTGGCCGCTCGACGTCGACGCGATGAACGAGGCCGCCCGGGGGCTCCTGGGGGAGCACGACTTCGCCGCCTACTGCAAGAAGCGCGAGGGCGCGACCACCATTCGCACCCTCCAGGAGCTGAGCCTGGTGCGCGGTGAGGACGGAATCATCACGGCCACCGTCCGTGCGGACGCCTTTTGTCACAACATGGTGCGCTCGCTGATCGGGGCGCTGCTGTTCGTGGGAGACGGGCACCGCCCGTCCGACTGGCCCGCGAAGGTGCTGGCCGCCGGGGTGCGGGACTCGGCGGTGCACGTCGTACGGCCGCACGGGCTCACGCTGGAGGAGGTCGGCTACCCGGCCGACGAGCTGCTCGCCGCGCGGAACAAGGAGGCGCGGAACAAACGGACGCTGCCGGGGGCGGGCTGTTGCTGAGCCCCCGGCAGGCCCGTACCGCTACTGGTTGGAGGCCGCGGACGCCTGTGCCTCGCCCCGGCGCCGTATCTGGCGGAAGGTGAACTCGGCCAGGTCGTCGCCGGCCGCGAAGACCTTGGCGTCCTTGGTCGTCACGTCCTTGCCGCTGGTGAAGCCGGCGAGCGTGAAGTAGGCGTAGCGGCCGTAGGAATTGGTGGTGGAGCGGCAGATCGTCGTCCGGCAGAAGGCGGGCACGCCCTTGCCGGACAGCGAGGTGAGGATGCTCTTGTCGTCCGCCTCCGACTTCGCCTTCGTCGCCTGGGACGCGGTGTCGAACAGGGCCACACCGACCGTCACCGCCACGCCGTCCTTGGTGTAGGTGGCGCGGAAGACCTCCGTGCAGTCGTTCTTGGTGAGCACCGCGGGCAGCGTGCCCTGGACGGCGGAGGCGCAGTTCTTCGTGGCGGCCGAGGGGCCCCGCTTGTAGACGTTCGCGCCCACGGTCAGCTGCGTGCCGGGGAACAGCGTGTTCGCGCTGATCGGGGCCGTGTCCTTCGCGGCGCTGGAGATGAAGTCCATCGGGTTCAGCGGGGGAGGCGCCGAAGTCGGGGCGAAGGACGGGGCCGGGTCGGCGCTCTCACTGGGGATGTCCGCCGTGCCGGGCAGGGCGCCGGCCGGTTTGCCCGAGGTCCCGGAGCTGCCGTTCGCGGACACGACCGCGACCGTGACGGCGGCGCCGATGCCGATCGTGGCCAGAGCCCCGCCGAGGATCAGCAGCAGCCGACGGCGCTTGTTGCGCGCCTCGGAGGCCTCGGCGAGTGCGGCCCAGTCGGGGGTGCCGCCCCGGCTGTCCCACTGCGGTTGCTGGGAACTCGGTTTCCAGGGATCCCATGGGGGCTCCCCCTGCCCATAACTCATGCGGCGCATCTTAGACGCGCCGCGGACCGCCTTGTTCCCTTCGGTGGGCACTATGGCAACAACACTGGTCAAGCGAGACAGGGACCGGGCACCCGCACGACCCGGCCGAGCCAGGCGGCGGCCCCGTTTTGACCCGTGTGGGCGCCCCCGTTATCCTGGCTGTTCGTTATGTGTATTGGCTTGCTCATTCTCACGTGAGGGGCCCTTACACCGGTCCACCGGGCCGATGACCAGCGACCAGCACGCGGTTTGCGTCACCGCGGTGCGGTCTGGGCTGTCGTGATCGTCTTCGGTGACCTTGTCAGGAACCTCACTGAAGAAGCGAAGGCTACGAACCGTGCGTACGTACAGCCCCAAGCCCGGCGATGTGACGCGTCAGTGGCACGTCATCGACGCTCAGGACGTCGTCCTGGGCCGTCTGGCCACCACCGCCGCCACCCTTCTGCGCGGCAAGCACAAGCCGATCTACGCGCCCCATGTGGACGCCGGCGACTTCGTCATCATCATCAACGCGGACAAGGTGCACCTGTCCGGTAACAAGCGGACCCAGAAGATGGCGTACCGCCACTCCGGCTACCCGGGTGGTCTGCGTTCCGTCCGCTACGACGACCTGCTGGCGAACAACCCCGAGAAGGCCGTCGAGAAGGCCGTCAAGGGCATGCTCCCCAAGAACTCCCTGGGCCGTCAGATGCTCTCGAAGCTGAAGGTCTACAAGGGTGACCAGCACCCGCACGCTGCCCAGCAGCCGGTGCCGTTCGAGATCACCCAGGTCGCGCAGTAAGTCCGGCCACCCCCTAAGACTGAAGAGAATCTGAGGAGAATCGTGGCCGAGACCACTGCCGAGCAGCCGCTCGAAGAGCTTGACATCGACAGCTACACCACGGAGACCGAGGTTCCGCTCGAGGGCGAGTACACCTCCGAGTCCCTCGCGTCCCGTTTCGGTGAGCCCCAGCCGGCCGCCGGCCTGGGCCGCCGCAAGAACGCCATCGCCCGTGTCCGGATCGTTCCGGGCTCCGGCAAGTGGAAGATCAACGGTCGCACCCTCGAGGACTACTTCCCGAACAAGGTGCACCAGCAGGAAGTGAACGAGCCCTTCAAGGTGCTCGAGCTCGAGGGCCGCTACGACATCATCGCCCGCATCGCGGGTGGCGGCGTCTCCGGTCAGGCCGGTGCGCTCCGTCTCGGTGTCGCCCGTGCGCTGAACGAGGCGGACGTCGACAACAACCGCGGCCCGCTGAAGAAGGCCGGCTTCCTCAGGCGCGACGACCGTGCGGTCGAGCGTAAGAAGGCCGGTCTGAAGAAGGCCCGCAAGGCGCCGCAGTACAGCAAGCGCTAATCGCGCCCGCTGGTCGCGCAGGCTCGTACCGCCTGCTGCGCGCACGCATCGCCCCGGCTGCACGCTCCGTGCCGCCGGGGCGGTTCGTTTACGCGGAAAGGTGCTTATCACCGGCATATGAAGCTTATGGAGCAATCCCGACAGGTTCGGGGCGGCTGCGTGGGATAAGCCTCAAGACGGGTCCGGGGGATGTACGTATCCCGCGCCGGTCTGGACACTCGGCATGTGCCGCACATTTGCAGCAAGTTCGGAGGACACCACAGTGGGACGACTCTTCGGCACGGACGGCGTGCGCGGTGTCGCCAACGCGGATCTCACGGCCGAGATGGCACTCGGCCTGTCCGTGGCGGCGGCGCACGTACTGGCCGAGGCGGGCACGTTCGAGGGCCACCGGCCGACGGCGGTCGTCGGACGCGATCCGCGGGCGTCCGGGGAGTTCCTGGAGGCCGCCGTGGTCGCCGGTCTCGCCAGCGCGGGCGTGGACGTGCTGCGCGTCGGCGTGCTGCCCACCCCGGCCGTGGCGTATCTGACCGGCGCGCTCGGCGCCGATCTCGGTGTGATGCTCTCCGCCAGTCACAACGCCATGCCCGACAACGGCATCAAGTTCTTCGCCCGCGGCGGCCACAAGCTCGCCGACGAGCTCGAGGACAAGATCGAAGCCGTGTACGAGGAGCACCGTACGGGTGCTCCCTGGGACCGGCCCACCGGTGCCGGTGTCGGCCGGGTGAAGGCGTACGACGAGGGCTTCGACCAGTACGTCGCCCACCTCATCGGGGTCCTGCCGAACCGGCTCGACGGTCTCAAGATCGTCCTGGACGAGGCGCACGGCGCCGCCGCCAGGGTCTCGCCCGAGGCGTTCAGCCGGGCGGGCGCCGAGATCGTCACGATCGGCGCCGAGCCCGACGGGCTCAACATCAACGACGGCTGCGGCTCCACCCATCTGGACAAGCTGAAGGCGGCCGTCGTCGAGCACGGCGCTGACCTCGGCATCGCGCACGACGGGGACGCCGACCGCTGTCTCGCCGTGGACCACACCGGTGACGAGGTGGACGGCGACCAGATCCTGGCCGTGCTCGCGCTGGCGATGCGGGAGCGTTCCGCACTGCGCTCCGACACCGTTGTCGCGACGGTCATGTCGAACCTGGGCTTCAAGCTGGCCATGGAGCGTGAGGGCGTCGAGCTGCTGCAGACCCGGGTCGGCGACCGGTATGTGCTGGAGGAGATGAAGAACAAGGGCTACGCCCTCGGCGGCGAGCAGTCCGGCCACGTCATCATCCTCGACCACGCCACCACCGGCGACGGCACGCTCACCGGCCTGATGCTGGCCGCCCGGGTCGCGCAGACCGGCCGTACGCTCAAGGACCTCGCGTCCGTGATGGAGCGGCTGCCGCAGGTCCTCGTGAACGTCCCTGACGTCGACAAGTCCCGCGTCGGCACGTCCGCCGAGCTGGCCACCGCCGTGACCGAGGCCGAGCGGGAGCTGGGGTCGACCGGACGGGTGCTGCTGCGTCCGTCGGGCACCGAGCCGCTCGTACGGGTCATGGTCGAGGCCGCCGACATCGACCAGGCACGGTCGGTCGCCGGGCGGCTCGCGGACGCCGTGAAGTCGGCGCTCGGCTAGGCCCTGCCGGCCTCACTGACACGAGCGCGCTGTCTGGCCCAGAGCCACTTCTGGGCCACCAGCGTCAGGGTGCCCGCCAAGACGATGCCGAGCAGGTTCAGCAGCAGCTGTTCGGTGGAGCCCCACGCCTGCCGGTACTCGTCGTAGCTGAAGGCCACGGCCGCGTTCGCCGCGGCCGGGACCGTGGTGACCGAGATCGCGACGCCGATCAGCGCCCCCGATTTCGCCGACGTCAGCGAGAGCGTGCCGGCGATGCCCGCGAGGACCGCGACGACGAACGAGAACGCGTCCGGCCGGTAGATGAAGTTGGTGTTGGGACGCTCGGCGTCCAGTTTGACCCGGCTGAACAGGTCGACGGCGTCCATGAAGTGGGTGAATCCGACCGTCACCAGCAGGGCCACCGCGAACCCCGCGACGAGCGCGATCAGCGAGCGCAGCGCCAGCCGCGGTGCCCGCCTCACCAACGCGGTGCTCAGACCGGCGAGCGGGCCGAACTCCGGACCCACCGCCATGGCCCCCACGATCAGGATCGCGTTGTCCAGGACGACACCGCAGGCGGCGATCATCGTGGCGATCGTGAGGAAGGCGACGTAGGTGACCGACAGCGTCGAGTCCTCGTGCGTCGCGTCCTGAAGCTGCTCCCACAGCACCGCGTCCGCGCCTTCGCCGGGCGCATCCTCCTCGGCCTTCTCGGCGTGTTCGGAGAGCGACAGCTCGATGTGCTCGACCGCGATCGCGCCGCTCCGGTGCAGCCCCAACTTCCTCAGCTCGGCGATCAGTTCGTCGCCCGCCTCCCGCGCGACGTCGCACATCACGACGTCACCGGCCGGGTGGCGGGCGGCCCCCGGTATCACGACGAGATGCGCGGTGCCGACCGTCCCTTCGATCAGACGCACCACGTCGTCCGTTCGCTCGGGCGGGGTGATCAGACGCAGATGCAGCATGCCGGCAGGGTAGCCGTCATAGCTTGCGCAGGCTCAGCCGCTGCACCTTGTGGTCCGCGCCCTTGCGCAGCACCAGGGTGGCGCGTCCGCGGGTCGGGGCGACATTCTCCAGCAGGTTCGGCTTGTTGATGGTCCGCCAGGTGGTGCGGGCGTAGTCGAGGGCCTCCTCCTCGGAGACCTGGGTGTACTTGCGGAAGTACGAGGACGGGTTCTGGAAGGCCGTCTGACGGAGCTTCTTGAACCGGTTGAGGTACCAGCGTTCGATGTCCTCGGCGCGGGCGTCGACGTACACGCTGAAGTCGAAGTAGTCCGCGAGCCCGACGCGGGTGCGGCCGTCCTTGCCGGGGAGGGCGGGCTGAAGCACGTTGAGGCCCTCGACGATGAGGACGTCCGGACGGCGCACGGTGAGCTTCTGGCCGGGGACGATGTCGTAGATCAGGTGCGAGTAGACCGGGGCCGTCACCTCGCCCTTGCCGGCCTTGATGTCGGCGACGAACCGGGTGAGCGCGCGGCGGTCGTAGGACTCGGGGAAGCCCTTGCGGGACATCAGTCCGCGGGCCTCCAGTTCCTTGGTGGGCAGCAGGAAGCCGTCGGTGGTCACCAGCTCCACACGCGGATGCTCGGGCCAGCGGGACAGCAGTGCCTGGAGAAGGCGGGCCACGGTCGACTTGCCGACCGCCACGGAGCCCGCCACGCCTATCACGAACGGCGTGCCGGACTGGGAGCCCTGTTCGCCGAGGAAGGTGTTGAGGGCGCCGCGCAGGCCGTCCGTGGCGCCGACGTAGAGATTGAGGAGCCGGGACAGCGGGAGGTAGATGTCCCGCACCTCGTCGAGGTCGATCACGTCGCCGAGGCCGCGGAGCTTCTCCACCTCCTCGGCGGTCAGGGGAAGCGGCGTCTTGTTGCGCAGCGCACTCCACTCGGCACGGGTGAGGTCGACGTAGGGAGTCGCCTCCGGCCTGGGCCGGTGGGCGCTCCGGGGCATCGAGGAGACCGGAGAGATCACAGTCCATTGTTAACGGAGTTTGAACGGGGCGCCGCGTGGCCTGTGTCACGTCGTCTCCATGACGGGCGGGGCTCGACGTTCGGGCCGGTCGGTCGTCAGACCCGTCGCGCCCGCGCCGAACGGTCTCGGCCGACTGTTGCCCCTGGGTTCGAACGGTGCTCCTGGGGGCCTGTTTGGCGCTCGTACGCCAGTGGGAATTTCCGATTTCGGGCAGGATTCGAGAGGTCGCGGCGCCGCGCTGACCGTAGGCTGCGGCACATGTGCGGAATCGTGGGATACGTGGGGCCGCAGTCGGCGCTCGATGTCGTCGTGGCGGGACTGAAGCGGCTGGAATACCGGGGCTACGACTCGGCGGGCGTCGCCGTGCTCGCGGACGGCAGCCTGGCCGCCGCCAAGAAGGCCGGGAAGCTGGTGAACCTGGAGAAGGCGCTGGTCGAACGGCCACTGCCGAGCGGGACCACGGGCATCGGGCACACCCGCTGGGCCACCCATGGCGGTCCCACCGACGCCAACGCGCACCCCCACCTGGACAACGCCGGACGTGTCGCCGTCGTCCACAACGGCATCATCGAGAACTTCGCGGCGCTGCGGGCGGAGCTGGAGGAGCGGGGCCACGCCCTCGCCTCCGAGACGGACACCGAGGTCGTCGCGCATCTGCTCGCCGAGGAGTTCTCCGCCGCCGCGGACCTCGCGGAGGCGATGCGGCTGGTGTGCCGGCGGCTGGAGGGCGCGTTCACGCTGGTCGCGGTGCACGCCGACGATCCGGACGTGGTCGTGGGCGCGCGGCGCAACTCCCCGCTCGTGGTGGGCGTCGGCGAGGGCGAGGCCTTCCTCGCCTCGGACGTGGCGGCCTTCATCGCCCACACCCGCTCCGCGATCGAGCTGGGGCAGGACCAGGTGGTGGAGCTGCGCCGGGACGGAGTGACGGTCACCGGTTTCGACGGCCGGCCCGCGGACGTCCGCTCTTACCACGTCGACTGGGACGCCTCGGCCGCCGAGAAGGGCGGCTACGACTACTTCATGCTCAAGGAGATCGCCGAGCAGCCCAAGGCGGTCGCCGACACCCTGCTCGGCCGGATCGACGCGGCCGGTTCGCTGACGCTGGACGAGGTGCGCATCTCCACCGCCGAGCTGCGCGAGGTCGACAAGGTCGTGATCGTGGCCTGCGGGACCGCCTTCCATGCCGGGCTCATCGCCAAGTACGCCATCGAGCACTGGACGCGGATCCCGTGCGAGGTGGAACTGGCCAGCGAGTTCCGCTACCGGGACCCGATTCTCGACCCGCGCACGCTGGTCGTCGCCATCTCCCAGTCCGGCGAGACCATGGACACGCTGATGGCGCTCCGGCACGCCCGCGAGCAGGGCTCCAAGGTCCTGGCGATCTGCAACACCAACGGCTCGACGATCCCGCGCGAGTCCGACGCGGTGCTGTACACGCACGCGGGCCCGGAGGTCGCGGTGGCGTCGACGAAGGCGTTCCTGACCCAGCTCGTCGCCTGCTATCTGGTCGCCCTGTATCTGGGTCAGGTGCGCGGCACCAAGTGGGGCGACGAGATCCGGGCCGTGATCCGCGATCTGTCGAAGATCTCCCAGGAGGTCGAGCGGGTCCTGGAGACGATGGAGCCGGTACGGGAGCTGGCGCGGTCGCTCGCCGCGAAGAACACCGTGCTGTTCCTGGGGCGGCACGTGGGCTATCCGGTTGCCCTCGAAGGCGCCCTCAAGCTCAAGGAACTGGCGTACATGCACGCCGAGGGCTTCGCGGCGGGCGAGTTGAAGCACGGACCGATCGCGCTGATCGAGCAGGACCTGCCGGTCGTGGTCGTGGTGCCGTCACCGCGCGGCCGCTCGGTCCTCCACGACAAGATCGTGTCGAACATCCAGGAGATCCGGGCGAGGGGCGCGTGCACGATCGTGATCGCGGAGGAGGGCGACGAGGCGGTGGTGCCGTACGCCGACCATCTGATCCGCATCCCGGCGACCCCGACGCTGCTTCAGCCGCTGGTCGCCACCGTGCCGTTGCAGGTGTTCGCATGCGAGTTGGCGACGGCGCGGGGGAACGAGGTCGACCAGCCTCGGAATCTGGCGAAGTCGGTGACGGTGGAGTAGCCGGGCGGCTGACCTCCTCGTAGGAGGTGCGTTCGCACATGCGACGAAGGTCACCCGCGCCCCCTTGCGTCCACCAGGGGCCCGATCGCTAGGGTGTTGCGGGCCCGAGCCCCGCGTATTGGTGGATCTGCATGCCCGCACCCCCCGCACTGGCAGAAAATCCCGCCCCGACTGCGGCCGGGCCCGGCCCGGCCGCAGAGCACGTACCGCTTCCTGGACATCTGGCGTCCTTGACCAGCCTGCGGTTCTTCGCGGCGTTCGCAGTCTTCGTTCATCACTTCAACGGCGTGAGCCCCGGCGGCGGCGTGTGGCACGTGCCCTTCCTGTTCCCGTACTCCAGAATCGGCGTACACGGGGTGACGTTCTTCTTCGTGCTCTCCGGTTTTCTGCTCACCTGGAGCCACAGGCCCGGCATCCCGAAGCGGGTATTCCACTGGCGCCGTGTCGGCCGGATCTATCCCGCCCACCTCGTTGCCGCCGGCCTCGCCCTCGCCGTCTTCTACGGCCTGGGCGGCGACCGCACCGACGCGCCGAGCCTCATCTCCTCGCTGCTGCTGGTGCAGACCTGGCTGCCCAACGCGGTGCCCACCCTGCCGGGCAACCCCGTCACCTGGACCCTCAGCGTCGAGCTCCTCTTCTACGCCCTCTTCCCGCTGCTCATCGGCCGCCTGCGCCGGACGAGGACCAGGACGCTGGGGCTGTGGACGCTCGCCGGCCTGGCCGCGATGTGGGCGGTGAACACGGCCGCCGACCGCTTCCTGAACCAGCACGGCGCCGAGTGGGTGATGCGTCACCCGGTGGTCTACCTTCCGCAGTTCCTCGTCGGCGTCACCTTCGCCCTCGCGCTCCGGCGCGGTTACCGCGTCCCGCTGCGCCCCGCGGGAGCCGTCGGGCTGCTCGCCGTGTACACCGTCGTCTTCACCCGCGCCTCCGACTGGGGCGGCCCGTTCGTGGTCCACCAGATGGAATGCGCCGTCCGCCCCGTCATCGCCGTCCTCTCCGCGCTGACGATCGCCGCCTGCGCCCAGAACGAGGCCGCCGGCCGCTCCAGGTTCCTGACCAGGCGCCCCCTGATCGTCCTCGGCGCCAGCTCCTACGCCTTCTACCTGGTCCACCAGAGCGTCAACCAGGTCATCCGCCTCTACCTGCCCGCCATGGACGACAGCGACGCGGCCGTCCTCCTCCTCCTGGGTGCCTTCCTGGTCTCCCAGGCGGCGGCCTGGCTGCTGTGGCGGTGGATCGAGGAGCCGGCCCAGCGCTGGTGGTCCAAGCGGGGACCGCAGCCGGTCCGACGGACGGTCACACCCGCGGCGAGTGCCGCTTGATCTTCGAGAAAGCCGGCGAGGGCCGGGGTGGGGAAGGAGAGGGTGGCCCAGCTCGGGCGCTTTGAATCGCGTATGGACACGCGGGCGGGGGAGCTCGCGTTCTCTACGCAGGGGTTGCCGTCGCCGGAGCCCGAGTAGGACGACTGTGCGTGGGAGGCCGACCCCGAGCCGCCGGAGCCGCCGGTGCCGCTCGAACAGGTGGCCGACGTGGAGAAGGGGCGGGGGCTGGCGCTCGTCCGGGTCTGCCGACCTGTGGGGCCGGCAGCCGCCGGCCAGAGACGGCGACCGGGGCAAGGTCGTGTGGTGTGAGCTGGCCGCGGCGGCCTGATCGTTTTTTCGCCACTCGCAAGAGTGAACGCTTCCCGATCACCCGGACAGCCCATCCCTTGATCCACCTAGGTTGCGCACATGGTCACATCAGCTCACGAGGGCATGCACCGCATCTTCCAGGAGCGGCCCGAGATCCTGGCTCCCGTGTTCGGGCTGCTGGGCGTCCCGTTATCAGCGAAGGCGACCGTGGACGCCGTCACCACGGACGTGACGGAGGTCCGGCCACTGGAGCGACGCGTGGACACCGTGCTGCGTGTCGGCCCGTCGGACGGTGAGGACTTCCTGCTCGCCATCGAGTCGCAGTCGGGCAAGGACGAGAAGAAGGCGTCGAGTTGGTCGTACTACATCGCATATCTCCAGGCGAAGTACCGGCTGCCCGTGCTGCTTCTCGTGGTCTGCCAGGACAGGGCCACGGCCAAGTGGGCGACGGGCCCCTTCGACTGCGGCACGCGCGGCTGGACGGCTCAGCGGACGTACCCACTGGTCGCCGGGCCGGACAACCTGCCGGTGATCACCGACGCCAGAACCGCGGCGAAGAACTACGCACTGGCCGTGCTCTCCGTCCTGGCGCACGCCCGCAGCGCCGAGTGTGAAGCCATACTGAACGCAATCACAGCCGCGCTTCAGGAGATCCGGAAAACAGACCCCGACACCGCCGACTACTTCTTCGACTTCCTGGAAATCAGCCTGGGTGACACCCCAGCCGGACAGAAACTGAGGGAAATCATGTCGTTCGTCAGCTACTTCCCTGGCCGGGGAACAGTCCGTGAAACCGCCTACCTGGAGGGCAAGGCCGAGGGCAAGGCCGAGGGCAAGGCCGAGGGCAAGGCCGAGGGCAAGGCCGAAGACCGCGCCTTGCTGATCCTGCGCGTCTTGGAGAAGCACGGGATCCCAGTCGCGGAGGAGACACGGCAGCGCATCACCTCGTGCACCGACCTGGACACCCTCGCCCTCTGGTTCGACCGATCCCTGACGGCCACGGCGGCCGAGGATCTGTTCGCCGCGTGCCCCGGGGCTCCGGGGACCGGCCCCGGGCAGGCCTGAGCGGTGACCGACCGGCAAGACAACCGCCAGGACGTGCCGTCGGAGCTGTTCGACCTCTACCGGTTCACGACGACGTGCCTCGCGTTGGGCATCCCCGTGCCCAAAGTGGCGGGCGACTTCCGCTTCGGGCTTGAGGGTCTCAGACAGCGCGGGGTTCTTCCCCTTGAGGACGTGGCTCGGATTCGTGCCGTCACGGAAGGGGAGGACCACCCGGGGTGGGCCGCGGGTTTCGCCGCGGGGTATCGCTCGGCCTGGGCGGCAGCCATCCTGCGCGTCCTGGACAGGCGCGGCGTCGCATTCTCCAAGCATCTCCACCGGGGCCTCAACCTGTGCCCCGACGCGGACGCGCTCACCCGCTTCCTCGATCGGGCCGTCACCGCAGCGCATGAGGCCGATCTGGTCGTCGAGGAGCCGAGCCCGCGGCCGCCGGACGGGTCGTAGAGTGCACGGATGAGCATCATCGGGGTAGGTATCGACGTGGCCGAGATCGACCGGTTCGCGGCGTCGTTGCGGCGTACGCCGGGGCTGGTCGAGCGACTCTTCCTGGAGCGAGAGTTGCTGCTGCCCAGCGGCGAGCGGCGCGGGATCGCCTCGCTGGCCGTGCGGTTCGCCGCCAAGGAGGCGGTGGCCAAGGCCCTGGGCGCGCCGGGCGGGCTGCACTGGACCGACGCCGAAGTCTACGTCGAGGACAGCGGGCAGCCCCGGCTGCGCGTGACGGGCACGGTCGCGGCCCGTGCGGCCGAACTCGGCGTCCAGAACTGGCACGTGTCGCTCAGTCATGACGCCGGTGTTGCCTCGGCCGTGGTCGTGGCCGAGGGATAGCCTCCGTCATGGTGTGAGGGCGGTGGGGGAGACTCGACGGTATGCGTACTGCGTACAGCGTGGAGACGGTGAGGGCTGCCGAGCGTGCCCTCATGGCACGGCTTCCGGAGGGGGCGCTGATGCAGCGTGCCGCCGCCGGACTGGCCGCGGCCTGTTCGGACCTGCTCGGACGGGTGTACGGCAGCCGGGTGGTGTTGCTGGTCGGCAGCGGGGACAACGGCGGTGACGCCCTGTACGCCGGGGCGCGGCTCGCCCGGCGCGGAGCGGGGGTCACGGCAGTGCTGCTGTCGCCCGAACGCACCCATGGGGGCGGGCTCGCGGCCCTGCGGAGGGCGGGTGGCTCGGTCACGGAGCCTTCCCGGGGCGCGGAGGAGCTGATCGGGGGGGCTGACCTCGTCGTCGACGGCATCGTCGGCATCGGCGGCAAGGGCGGACTGCGGCCGGACGCCGCCGTGCTCGCCGCGCTCGCCGCCCAGTCGCGCGCGGCCGTCGTCGCCGTCGATCTGCCGAGCGGGGTCGAGGCCGACACCGGTGAGGTGCGGGGCGAGGCCGTACGCGCGGATCTCACCGTGACGTTCGGTACCCACAAGCCGGCCCTGCTGATCGATCCGGCGCGGGAGTACGCCGGTTCGGTGCGGCTCGTCGACATCGGGCTCGACCTGCCGGAGGAGCCGGAACTCGAGGCGCTGCAACACGCGGACGTGGCGGCGCTGCTGCCGGTGCCTCAGGCGGAGAGCGACAAGTACCGGCGCGGAGTGGTCGGTATCGCCGCCGGATCCGCGCGCTACCCCGGGGCCGCCGTGCTCGCCGTGGCGGGGGCGTTGCGGGGCGGCGCCGGAGCCGTGCGGTATGTGGGGCCCGCCGCGGGCGCGGTGATCGCCCGCTTCCCGGAGACGCTGGTGTCCGACCGGGGGCCCGCGAAGGCGGGGCGGGTGCAGGCGTGGGTGGTCGGTCCCGGTGCCGGGGACGACGTCCAGACGGTGGCGGAGGTCCTGGAGGCCGATGTGCCGGTGCTCGTCGACGCGGACGGGCTGCGGCTGGCCGACCGGGACGCCGTACGCGGCCGTGCCGCGCCGACGCTGATGACCCCGCATGCCGGTGAGGCGGCCGCGCTGCTCGGGGTGTCGCGCGAGGAGGTGGAGGGCGCCCGGCTCTCGGCGGTGCGGGAGCTGGCGGCACGGTACGCGGCGACCGTGCTGCTCAAGGGCTCCACCACGCTGGTGGCGGGCCCCGAGGGCGGGCCGGTGCGGGTGAACGCCACCGGCACGCCGTGGCTCGCGACCGCGGGCAGTGGTGATGTGCTGTCCGGGCTGTCCGGATCGCTGCTCGCTGCCGGTCTCCGGACGCGCGACGCGGGCAGCGTGGCGGCCTATCTGCACGGCCTTGCAGGCCGTTACGCGGCGGACGGCGCCCCCGCCGGGGCCCATGATGTGGCGAACGCGATCCCCGAGGCGTGGCGGGACGTGCGGAGCTGAACGGCCGGGCGGGTTCCCCTGACCGGGGAGGTCGCGGCGCCCGGTGGGACCTGCGGTGCGCCCCGGCGGCGCGGGTTCAGGGGTGCCCGCGCCCCCGCCGTCACCACGATCGGTACCGCTGCCCGAACGCTCTCGAAGGCCTCTGAGACACTGGTGGCGCGATGACGAGTTCTGAGACAGCACCCCTGCGTGCCCGTGCCGAGATCGATCTGGCCGCCCTGCGGGCGAACGTACATGCCCTGCGTGCCCTCGCGCCCGGCGCGGCCCTGATGGCCGTCGTGAAGTCGGACGCGTACGGTCACGGGGCGGTGCCGTGTGCCCGCGCGGCCCTGGAAGCCGGCGCCGAGTGGTTCGGTACGGCCACCCCCGAGGAGGCCCTCGCCCTGCGCGCGGCCGGTCTGCCCGGACGCGTCCTGTGCTGGCTGTGGACCCCGGGCGGCCCCTGGCGCCAGGCGATCGAGGCCGACGTCGACGTCTCCGTGAGCGGCCTGTGGGCGCTGGAGGAGGTGCGTGAGGCGGCGGCCGCCGCGGGCGCGCCCGCCCGTGTCCACCTCAAGGCCGACACGGGCCTCGGGCGCAACGGCTGCCAGCCCTCGGACTGGCCCGAACTCGTCGCCGAGGCCCTGCGAGCCCAGGCGGACGGCCTGATCACCGTCGTGGGCCTCTGGTCGCACTTCGCCTGCGCCGACGAGCCCGGACACCCCTCCATCCAGGCCCAACTCGGCCGTTTCCGCGAAATGGTGGCGTACGCGGAGGATCAGGGCGTACGGCCGGAGGTGCGCCACATCGCCAACTCGCCCGCCACGCTGACCCTGCCCGAGGCCCACTACGACCTCGTCCGCACGGGGATCGCGATGTACGGGCTCTCGCCCAGCCCCGACCTGGGCACCCCCGCCGACCTCGGACTGCGCCCGGTGATGAGCCTGAAGGCCTCGCTCGCCCTGGTGAAGAACGTCCCCGGCGGCCACGGCGTCAGCTACGGCCACCTGTACACCACTCCCGGCACCACCACCCTCGGCCTGATCCCCGTCGGTTACGCGGACGGCATCCCGCGCCACGCCTCCGGCGCCGGGCCGGTCCTGATCGACGGCAAACTCCGTACGGCCGCGGGCAGGATCGCCATGGACCAGTTCGTGGTGGACCTGGGCGGCGACGAGCCCCGGCCCGGCGCGGAGGCCGTCCTCTTCGGTCCCGGCGACCACGGTGAGCCCACCGCCGAGGACTGGGCGCAGGCGGCCGGAACCATCGCTTACGAAATCGTGACCCGGATCGGAACCCGTGTGCCCCGCGTCTACGTAAATGTGAAGGCAGAGCAGGATAGGTAACCCATCCGGGTGAACCTGGGCAGGCGTGGCAGGCGTAGGGCAGGGCGAGCGGTGCATCCGCGCACGGCAGGGCTGGCGGAGTATCCGGCCAGGAGGAGGGGGACGTGAGCGAGACGAGGGCGGAGGTCGTGGAGGCCGTCGCGGGCGCCACCGCCACCACCACCGGGAACTGGCGCATCGCCGGCCTCGCCGGCGCCGCGATAGGCGTGGTCGCGGCGGGCGCCGCGGCCGGTGTCGCCCTCGAGCGGATGACGGTCGGCCGCGGCATGCGCCGCAAGGCCCGGCTCGCCCTCGACTCCGCCGGCCCCTACGGCTCGCTGCGCGGCACCCCCGGCAAGGCGCACGCGGACGACGGGACCGAGCTGTACTACGAGGTCGACGACGTGGAGCCGGAGGGCGGCCCCGCACCACGCCGTCGCAGGCTCTTCGGACGCAAGGCCCCGGCCCCGGTCACCGTCGTCTTCAGCCACGGTTACTGCCTGAGCCAGGACTCCTGGCACTTCCAGCGGGCGGCACTGCGCGGCGTGGTGCGGACCGTGCACTGGGACCAGCGCAGCCACGGCCGCTCCGGGCGCGGAGTGGCCCAGGCGCAGGGCACGCCCGTCTCCATCGACCAGCTCGGGCGCGATCTGAAGGCCGTGATCGACGCGGCCGTGCCCGAGGGGCCGATCGTCCTGGTCGGGCACTCCATGGGCGGTATGACGGTGATGGCCCTCGCCGACCAGTACCCCGAGCTGATCCGCGACCGGGTCGTAGGCGTGGTCCTGGTCGGCACCTCGTCGGGACGGCTCGGCGAGGTCAACTTCGGACTGCCCGTCGCGGGCGTCAACGCGATACGCCGTGTCCTGCCCGGTGTGCTGAAGGCGCTGGGACAGCAGGCCGAGCTGGTGGAGAGGGGGCGCAGGGCCACCGCCGACCTGTTCGCGGGGATCATCAAGCGGTACTCGTTCGCCTCGCGAGACGTCGACCCGGCCGTCGCCCGGTTCGCCGAGCGGATGATCGAGGCGACTCCGATCGACGTGGTCGCCGAGTTCTACCCGGCGTTCGCCGACCATGACAAGACCAAGGCGCTGGCCCGTTTCGCCGAGCTCCCCGTGCTGGTGCTGGCCGGAGTCCGGGACCTGGTGACCCCGAGCGAGCACAGCGAGGCGATCGCCGCTCTGCTGCCCGACGCGGAACTGGTGCTCGTGCCGGACGCCGGGCACCTGGTGATGCTGGAGCATCCCGAGGTCGTCACGGACCGCCTCGCCGACCTCCTGATACGCGCGGGAGCGGTTCCCGCAGGGGCTACCGTGGGGGGCTATGGAAGCACCAGCACCGCACGGCACGGCTGAGACCCCGCTGCCGGGCGTCACCGCCAAGTTCACCGTCACCTCCCCCGAACAGATGCAGGAACTGGGGCGCCGTCTGGCCAAGCTGCTGCGCGCCGGCGACCTCGTGATGCTGAACGGCGAGCTGGGCGCGGGCAAGACCACGCTGACCCGCGGCCTCGGTGAGGGGCTCGGGGTGCGCGGCGCGGTGACCTCGCCGACCTTTGTGATCGCCCGGGTGCACCCGTCCCTCGGGGACGGCCCGCCGCTGGTCCATGTGGACGCCTATCGTCTGGGCGGCGGGCTGGACGAGATGGAGGACCTCGATCTCGACGTCTCGCTGCCGGACTCCGTGGTCGTCGTGGAGTGGGGCGAGGGCAAGGTCGAGGAGCTGACGGACGACCGGCTGCACGTGGTGATCCACCGCGCCGTGGGGGACACCACGGACGAGGTGCGCCACGTGACCCTCACCGGCCTCGGACATCGCTGGTCGACGGTGGGCCTGGCCGTGCTGTCGGCCTGAGGGCGCCGTTACCGTCGTTCCGCCCCGCATCCCCGAGCGAAAGACCCGGGGGATGCGGGGCGTTCGTCTTCTTTCGGTCGAACATGCCGACAAGTTCTTTCGGTCGAACATGCCGACAAGTCGTCGGCAAAGTGTTGCGCCGCAGGTGCCGGGCGTGGTCACATGGATATCAGTCCGTGGTTAGGTCTGCCTAACCACGTCCGCCCCCGCGAGTCCAGGAGGCGTCCATGCCGGCTTCAGAACGCGACGAGGCGCTGCCGCGCGTGGTGCCCCGGGCGGCCGCAGTGTCGATGCGGGACCTGCTGGCGTCGTGCGCCGCGGCGAAGGCCGTCTCGACGCCGCCGCGGGACCCGGCACCGAAGATGTCCCCGGTGACCCCCGCGACCGAGGAGCGCCGCAGGGCCGCGTAGGGCCGTCCCTACGGGATGACGACCACCTTCTGGCTGGTCGTCGCGAACTCCCACATCGCCGTGCCGTCCGCACGGGACTCACGGATCCCGCCCAGCTTCTTCGAGCCGCTCGGCTTGGGCGTCGAGCCGTCCATCGCCGCACTGAAGCCGATCACCGCGCCCTGGTTCGCCGCGAACCGCACGATGTGCTCGATCGCCGTACCGTCCGAACCGGTCCCGGCGGCGGTCCGGGAGGTCACCTCGTAGGTGCCCGGCAGCGGGTCCACCGTCCCCGGCATGACCTTGAACGTGCGCTGGACCTTGTTGTCCGGGCCGACCAGCCACACCCGGTCGTCGTCGAGCGCGTACACGACCCGTTCACCGGTGCCGGAGCCTCCGGGCAGTGCCACCGGGTTCTTCCTGGTCCGGGCGGCCTTCGACGCGGCGGCCTCCGGGGAGTCCTTCACCTGGGGCTTGCCCAGCGTGTCGGGTACGTGCGCCGACGCCTGGTAGGCGAGGTAACCGACCGCGACGATGGCCGCCACGGTGAGCCCGGCCACGAATCCCGAGCTGCTCCTAGCCACCCTTGCCCACCTCTCGACCCCCGCACGCGGAAGCAGTGCGTCGCCCGGATACGACTTGTCCTACGTCTCGTACGACGTGCCGATGTGTTCACCGATTCCGCCGTACTCCTGTGCTGTGACGGTAGCAGCAGGCGCACGCGGGACCGGCCCGGCCGTGCGCCGGGCGTGGGCGCCGTACGCTGTTTGCGTGCTGTTGCTCGCTCTGGATACCGCCACCCCCGCCGTCACCGTCGCCCTGCATGACGGAACGTCCGTCGTCGCCTCGTCGAGCCAGGTCGACGCGCGCAGGCACGGGGAACTGCTGCTGCCCGCCGTCGACCGGGTTCTCGCCGAGGCGGGCATCCGGCTCGACGCCGTCACCGGGATCGTCGTGGGCGTGGGCCCCGGCCCGTACACCGGGCTGCGCGTCGGCCTCATGACCGCCGACACCTTCGGTCTCGCGCTCGGCGTGCCCGTGCACGGCGTGTGCACCCTCGACGGCCTCGCCTACGCCTCCGATCTGGAGGTGCCCTTCGTCGTGGCCACGGACGCACGCCGTAAGGAGGTCTACTGGGCGCGCTACGACAACGCCCGGACCCGGGTGACCGAGCCCGCCGTGGACCGGCCCGCGGAGATCGCGGAGCAGGTCGCGGGCCTGCCCGCCGTCGGCGCCGGCGCGCTGCTGTACCCGGACACGTTCCCGCAGGCCCACGAGCCCGAGCACGTCTCGGCGGCGGCGCTCGCGTCCCTGGCGGCGGAGAGACTGGCGGCGGGCGAGGACCTGGCCCCGCCCCGCCCGCTGTACCTGCGCCGCCCCGACGCGCAGGTGCCCAGGAACTACAAGGTGGTCACCCCCAAGTGACCGCGCCCGTGACACCCGTGCTGCGCGAGATGCGCTGGTGGGACATCGACTCCGTCCTGGAGCTGGAGAAGGAGCTCTTCCCCGAGGACGCCTGGTCGCGGGGCATGTTCTGGTCCGAGCTCGCGCACTCCCGCGGACCCGAGGCGACCCGGCGGTACATCGTGGCCGTCGACGGCGGGCGGGTCGTCGGCTATGCGGGGCTGGCCGCCCAGGGCGACCTGGCGGACATCCAGACCATCGCCGTGGCGCGCGGCCTGTGGGGCACGGGACTCGGCGGACGGCTGCTGGCCGAGCTGCTGCGGGCCGCCACGGCGTTCGAGTGCGCCCAGGTGATGCTCGAGTGCCGCGTCGACAACGTGCGCGCACAGAAGCTCTACGAGCGCTACGGCTTCGAGCCCATCGGGTTCCGACGCGGCTACTACCAGCCGGGGAACGTGGACGCCCTGGTGATGCGCCTGACCACAGCGCCCGACGGCGGATTCGCCGCGGGCCTCCCATCAGTACGAGGAACCGAGAACAATGGCTGACGAACCCCTGGTCCTGGGGATCGAGACTTCCTGCGACGAGACCGGAGTCGGCATCGTCCGCGGTACCACCCTCCTCGCCGACGCCATCGCCTCCAGCGTCGACGAGCACGCGCGCTTCGGCGGCGTGGTCCCGGAGGTCGCCTCCCGCGCACACCTGGAGGCGATGGTGCCGACCATCGACCGGGCGCTGAAGGAGGCGGGGGTGAGCGCCAGGGACCTGGACGGCATCGCCGTCACCGCCGGGCCCGGACTCGCCGGCGCGCTGCTGGTCGGCGTGTCGGCGGCGAAGGCCTACGCGTATGCCCTGGGCAAGCCGCTGTACGGGGTGAACCACCTCGCCTCCCACATCTGCGTGGACCAGCTGGAGCACGGCGCGCTGCCGGAGCCGACGATGGCGCTGCTGGTGAGCGGCGGGCACTCCTCGCTGCTGCTCTCCACCGACATCACCTCCGACGTGCGGCCCATGGGCGCGACCATCGACGACGCGGCGGGCGAGGCCTTCGACAAGATCGCCCGGGTGCTGGACCTCGGCTTCCCCGGCGGCCCGGTCATCGACCGGTACGCCACGGAGGGCGACCCGGAGGCGATCGCGTTCCCGCGCGGGCTCACCGGGCCGCGCGACGCCGCGTACGACTTCTCCTTCTCCGGTCTGAAGACGGCCGTGGCCCGCTGGATCGAGGCCAAGCGCGCGGCGGGCGAGGAGGTGCCGGTGCGTGACGTGGCGGCGTCCTTCCAGGAAGCGGTGGTGGACGTGCTGACCCGCAAGGCGGTGCGGGCCTGCAAGGACGAGGGTGTCGACCATCTGATGATCGGCGGCGGTGTGGCGGCCAACTCCCGGCTGCGCGCCCTGGCCCGGGAGCGCTGCGAGGCGGCCGGGATCCGGCTGCGAGTGCCCCGGCCCAAGCTGTGCACCGACAACGGCGCGATGGTCGCGGCACTGGGCGCGGAGATGGTCTCCCGCGGGCGGGCCGCCTCGGACTGGGACCTGTCGGCGGACTCGTCGCTGCCGGTGACGGACCCCCATGTGCCCGGCCAGGGCCACGGCCACGACCATGTCCACGAGATCAGCAAGGAGAACCTGTACTCGTGACGGTCGCGCTGATGTGGGAGGCCCGGGCGGTGGCCGGGCGGGGCGAGGACCTGCTGGCCTGGGCGCGGGCTCAGGAGCTGACGCCCCCTCCGCTGCGGCGCGAGACCTTCCGGGCGCCCCAGGACCGGGTCCTCGTCATCACCTGGTGGGACGCGGACCTTTCCGCGGATCTTCCCGAACTCCCCGAGCCGGACGGTGAGTCGGTGACCCGGGCGGTGCACCGCTGGCGTTTCGAGGCGGTGGACGGCGGCTGAACCGGGCGCCGGCGTCCCTCAGACCGGGTGGCCCAGCAGCATCGTCGGTGCTCCCGCCACCCGGGTCAGGAACACGGTCACCGCGTAGGGTCCGTGCGGTTTGGGCAGGACCTTGCGGCGCAGTTCCTCCGGCTCGACCGCCGAGCCGCGCTTCTTCACGGTGAGTACCCCGACCTCCCGCTCGCGCAGCAGGGCCTTCAGCTTCTTCACGTTGAAGGGGAGGTGGTCGGTGATCTCGTAGGCGGTGGCGTAGGGGGAGTCGCGGCGCTCGTCCGAGGTCACGTACGCGATCGTCCCGTCGATCAGCCCGCCGTCCAGTTCCTCGGCCACCTCCGCCACCAGATGGGCGCGGATCGCGGCGCCGTCGGGTTCGTAGAGGTAGCGGCCGAGCGGACGCACCGCGGGATCGGGCAGGCCGCGGCCGAGCAGTTCCCGCGGACCGGGCAGCAGCGTGGCCCGGACGAGCCCGGGCCGGGTGCCGAACCACAGCACCGCCTCCTTCACGTCCCCGCCGTCCGAGATCCACTCGGCCTCCGCCTCGGCGGGCACCGCCTCGTGCGGGATGCCGGGCGCGACCTTGAGCGCGGCGTGCGGCGCCTTGAGCGCCGTGGCCACGGCCCAGGACAGCGGGGGTGAGTAGGCCTCCGGGTCGAAGATGCGGCCGCGCCCGCCGCGCCGTGCCGGATCCACGAACACCGCGTCGTACGCCGAGACGTCGACGCGTGTGACATCGGCCTCGCGCACCTCGATCAGCGCGGACAGGCCGAGCGCCTCGGCGTTCTCCCGCGCCACCGCCGCGGTCAACGGGTCGCGGTCCACGGCCAGCACCCGGATGCCGGCCCGCGCGAGTGCGATCGCGTCGCCGCCGATGCCACAGCACAGATCGGCGACGGAGGTCACGCCGAGCGCCCGCAGCCGCTCCGCCCGGTGGGCGGCGACCGTCGTCCTGGTCGACTGCTCGACGCCGTTCGGCGTGAAGAACATCCGCCGCGCGTCCTCGGCCCCGAACTTCGCCGCCGCCCGCTCGCGCAGCCGCGCCTGGGTGAGGGCCGCCGAGACCAGTTCGGCGGGGTGCTCGCGGCGCAGCCGGGTGGCGACGGCCAGTTCCTCGGCCGGGGCGGTGCCGTGCACCTCGTCGAGAAGGGCGCGGCCCTCGGGGCTGAGCAGGGAGTCGAGGGAGAGGTCGTTCACGGGGCCATTGTCGGCCAGTCGGTGGATGGCGTGCGTCCGGCCGCGGTGTCGGCCCGCCGGGGCAGTCGGCGGCTGCAAGGATCCGACAGCATGCAGCTCGTACGACAAAATGACCGAAAGTGTGCGAACGGTTTCAAGAGGCGCGTGAGGTGCCCCGGTGCACGGTACGCGCGGCGCACGGCGGCCACCCCCGCGGCCCGCACGGTCCTCGCCGTCACCGCTCTCGCGTCCGGCTGCGGGGGCTGCGCCGTGGCGCGCCTGGAGGACCACCTGTGAGGGGACGGCCGTGGGGAGGGCGTCGCGTGCGGGCGATGCTCGCCGGAGCACTCGTCGCCGCGTTGCTGTCCGGCTGCGCGCAGTCCGTCGACCCCATCGAACGGCTCGGCAAGAAGGCGGCGCAGCGGGTCCACCGCGCGCACGCACCCCATGAACGTGCCTACCGGCGCTGGGGCCTCGCCGCCCCGCTCGCGCCCGCACCCCGCCCGACCCGCCCCCCGGGCCGGGGGGACGAGGGCCTGCCGCTGGTGCTCGACCGTGTCCCCACCCACGACAAGGTCGTCTTCCTGACCTACGACGAGGGCGCCGAGAACGACCCCCGGTTTGTCGACATGGTCCGTGAACTGCGGCTTCCGGTCAGTGTGTTCCTCACTGACACCGCCGTGGGGCCGGGCTACGCGCGCGTCGCGCGGCTGCGGGCCGCCGGTGCGGTCATCCAGAACCACACCCTGGACCGCGCCACGCTGCGCGGCCGCCCGTACGCGGAGCAGCGTGCCGAGATCTGCGGCCAGCGCGACCGGCTGAAAGCACGGCTGGGCGTGCTGCCCTGGCTGCTGCGGCCCCCGTACGGCAGATACGACCGGACGACGCTGCGGGCCGCGGCCGACTGCGGCATCAAGGCGCTGATCCTGTGGCGCCCCGGCTCGAGCCCCGACAGCCGCCACGGCTGGGGCGCGGCACCCCACGCGGGGGACATCGTGCGGCCCCACGAAGCGAGCCGGCCCCTTGCCTCCCTGACCGCCGAGACGACCCGTCTCCTGCGCCGTATCCAGGCGAGGGGATTCACGGTGGGGCGCCTGGAGGACTACCTGTAGGCCGGAGCCGGGCACCCCGCTTTCGCGCCGCGCCGCCACGCGTTGGCACTCCGCTTGACCGAGTGCTAATCGCGGTCATAGTCTCGGCTCTGGCACTCGCCACCGGAGAGTGCCAAAGAAGCGACGGGCAGGTCCGGCACCCGCGACGACGGATCGACCTGGTCGCCACCTCAGACAGTTAACCCCGCGAGATCTCCGAAGGGGGAGGTCGGATCGTGACGACCGCCAGCTCCAAGGTTGCCATCAAGCCGCTCGAGGACCGCATCGTGGTCCAGCCGCTGGACGCCGAGCAGACCACGGCCTCTGGCCTGGTCATTCCGGACACCGCGAAGGAGAAGCCCCAGGAGGGCGTCGTCCTCGCCGTGGGCCCGGGCCGCATCGAGGACGGCAAGCGCGTCGAGCTTGACGTCAAGGTCGGCGACGTCGTGCTGTACAGCAAGTACGGCGGCACCGAGGTGAAGTACAACAACGAGGAATACCTCGTTCTCTCGGCTCGCGACGTGCTCGCGATCATCGAGAAGTAATTCACCGAAGCAGACTGCTTTGAGCTGCGCCCCTGGCCCCGCGAGCATTGATCAGCCGGGCGCCGGGGGCGCGGTTCGTTCTTCACCGCGGTGGCGGCCGCTCCGGGAGGGCGGCCGAGCATTGCAACGAGAGGACTGAAACGCTCCATGGCGAAGATCCTGAAATTCGACGAGGACGCCCGTCGCGCCCTCGAGCGCGGCGTCAACAAGCTTGCCGACACGGTCAAGGTGACGATCGGCCCCAAGGGCCGCAACGTCGTCATCGACAAGAAGTTCGGCGCCCCGACCATCACCAACGACGGCGTCACCATCGCCCGTGAGGTGGAGGTCGAGGACCCGTACGAGAACCTCGGCGCCCAGCTGGTGAAGGAGGTGGCGACCAAGACCAACGACGTCGCGGGTGACGGCACCACCACCGCCACCGTGCTTGCCCAGGCGCTGGTGCGCGAGGGTCTGAAGAACGTCGCCGCGGGTGCCTCCCCGGCCGCCCTGAAGAAGGGCATCGACGCGGCCGTCGCCGCGGTCTCCGAGGACCTGCTGGCCACCGCCCGCCCGATCGACGAGAAGTCCGACATCGCCGCCGTCGCCGCGCTGTCCGCCCAGGACCAGCAGGTCGGCGAGCTCATCGCCGAGGCGATGGACAAGGTCGGCAAGGACGGTGTCATCACCGTCGAGGAGTCCAACACCTTCGGTCTGGAGCTCGACTTCACCGAGGGCATGGCCTTCGACAAGGGCTACCTGTCGCCGTACTTCGTGACGGACCAGGAGCGCATGGAGGCCGTTCTCGACGAGCCGTACATCCTCATCAACCAGGGCAAGATCTCCGCGATCGCGGACCTGCTGCCGCTGCTGGAGAAGATCATCCAGTCGGGCTCCTCCAAGCCGCTGCTGATCATCGCCGAGGACGTCGAGGGCGAGGCCCTGTCCACCCTCGTCGTGAACAAGATCCGCGGCACCTTCAACGCCGTCGCCGTCAAGGCCCCCGGCTTCGGTGACCGCCGCAAGGCGATGCTCCAGGACATCGCGGTCCTCACCGGCGCCACGGTCGTCTCCGAGGAGGTCGGCCTCAAGCTCGACCAGGTCGGCCTGGACGTGCTGGGCACCGCCCGCCGCGTGACCGTCACCAAGGACGACACGACCATCGTCGACGGCGGCGGCAAGTCCGAGGACGTCGCGGCCCGCATCGCCCAGATCAAGGCCGAGATCGAGACCACGGACTCCGACTGGGACCGCGAGAAGCTCCAGGAGCGCCTCGCGAAGCTGGCCGGCGGCGTGTGCGTGATCAAGGTCGGTGCCGCCACCGAGGTGGAGCTGAAGGAGAAGAAGCACCGCCTGGAGGACGCCATCTCCGCGACCCGCGCCGCGGTCGAGGAGGGCATCGTCTCCGGTGGTGGCTCCGCGCTGGTGCACGCCGCCAAGGTGCTCGAGGGCGGCCTCGGCAAGCAGGGCGACGAGGCCACCGGTGTGGCCATCGTCCGCCGCGCGGTCGTCGAGCCGCTGCGCTGGATCGCCGAGAACGCGGGCCTGGAGGGCTACGTCATCGCCTCCAAGGTCGCCGAGCTGGAGAAGGGCCAGGGCTACAACGCCGCCACCGGCGAGTACGGCGACCTGATCAAGGCCGGCGTCATCGACCCGGTCAAGGTCACCCGCTCCGCCCTGGAGAACGCCGCCTCCATCGCCTCCCTGCTGCTGACGACCGAGACCCTGGTCGTCGAGAAGAAGGAAGAGGAGGAGCCGGCCGCCGCGGGTCACGGCCACGGCCACGCCCACTGACGGCCGGTCCTGCCGAGCCGACCGAGGCCCGGCGCCCCCGGAGACGGGGCGCCGGGCCTCGGCGCGTTCCGCCGGCCGCCACTCGACGGCCGGGAGGTTCAGCGCTCCAACCCGCCACTCGACGGCCGGGAGTCTCAGCGCTCCAGCGCGCCGCTCCACCGGGAGCCTCAGCGCTCCAGCGCGTCGAGTGCGCCGAGCTGCTCCATCAGCCCCAGCTGGTCGTACTGCTGCCAGATCTCGGCGATCTTCGTGTCCGGCCCGAACCGGAACAGGGTCATCCCGGTCATGGTGACCTGCCGTCCGGTGGGGGCGATCCCGAGGAACTCGCCCTTGTGGGCGGCGGTCCAGGTCCACCGTGCGCAGACCCGCTCGCCCTGCGCGATCAGGTCCTCGAGTGTGAAGGCCGAGTCGAAGGCGTCCCGCCACATCCGGTACTCGCGCCGGATCGCGTCCAGGCCGATGGTGTCCTGCGGGTTGACGGGATCGTGGCTGTGGCAGTCCTCCGTCATCAGGTCGTTGAGCGGCGGCAGTTCGCCCGGGGCGGAGAGCGTGTCGAAGAAGCGCCGCACGGCATCCGTGCACAGCCGCTCGTCCCGCACCACGTCGAGATCGATGAAGACGGGCATCTCGTCGCAGAGGGCGACCATGTCCCGGAGGATCCTGCCGGTCTCGGGCAGGTTCGAGTTCCGCATCGCCTCCTCGTACGACGGGAACTCCACGAGCTCGACGAAGTGCGACCCGTCGGACCGGTCCCTGCCGACCAGGCTGTGCGTGGCCGTCCGTTTCCCCTTGGTCTGCTCGACCCACGCGTCGAACAGTCGGTTCATCTCCTCGAACCGGTCGGTCCTGCACTCGATGAGCTGTACGAAGGTCATGACGTCGCCTCCGGCCCTCTGTGTCCGGTTTGTCCAGTCATTTTCGCACTGGAGCTGCGACGCCACCTCCGCCCGTCACTGCGGGCCGTACTTGCGCCCCGTCCTGGAGCTGATCCCACCGAGCAGTGCGCGCGGCGTCACCTTCACCACACCCATCAGCGCCTTGTACCGCAGGTCCGGAATGGACAGCGTCTTGCCCCGCGTCAGGTCCGCGAGCGCCGAGGCGACCAGTTTGTCGGCGTCCAGCCACATCCAGCCCGGGATGTTGTCCGTGCCCATCCCGGCCCGCTGGTGGAACTCCGTGCGCACAAAGCCCGGAGCCAGCGCCATCAGCCGTACGCCCGACCCCGCCAGGTCCCGCGCCGCGCCCTGCGTGAACTGCACGACCCACGCCTTGGACGCGCCGTAGGTGCCACGTGGCACGAACGCGGCGACCGAGGCCACGTTCACGATCCCGCCGCGACCGCGGGTGCGCATCGCCTCCGCCGCCGAACTCGTCAGCCGCAGCACGGCCTCGCAGTGCACCTTCAGCATCCGCAGCTCGTCGGCCATCGGCACGTCGAGATAACGGCCCTTGTTCCCGAAGCCCGCGTTGTTGACCAGCAGGTCGACCGGGTTCTTCAGGTCGGACAGACGCGCGGCCACCGCCTCGATGCCCTCGTCGGTGGCCAGGTCCGCGGTCAGCACCTCCGCCTCGATGCCGTGGCGGTCGTGCAACTCCGTCGCCTGCTCGCGCAGCCGCTTGGGGTCGCGTGCCACCAGGACGAGGTCATGGCCGTCGGCGGCGAGCCGCCGTGCGAACGCGGCGCCGATGCCCGCGGTCGATCCCGTAATCAGAGCCGTTGTCATGTGCCAACGATAGTGACCCGCACTGACCGAGTCCGCCCGTCGGACCGGGTATTTCACCGGCTCCGCCGCCAACGTCCGAACCAGCGTGTCAGTTCTCCGCCGCGTACTTCCGCGCGTACTCCCGCGCCGTCCGTGCGATCTCCGCATGGAGGGCGTCGCCCGCCGCCAACAGACCGGGCAGCAGGTGCCGTTCCGTCGTCGACGCACGGAACTGGAGGGCGACCGTGATCTCGTGGACGGGCCGGTGCACGATCTCCACGGTGTCGCCGACCCCTATCTCACCCGGTGCGATCACCCGCAGATACGCGCCGGGGGCGCCCTGCCGCGTGAACCGCCTGACCCAGCCGCGCTCGCCCAGGTGCTCCTGGAAGGTGCGGCACGGAATCCGCCCCGAGGTGACCTCCAGCACCACCTCGGGCCCGATGCGCCAGCGCTCGCCGATCCGCGCGCCGGACACGTCGAGCCCCTCCGTGGTGAGGTTCTCGCCGAACGAGCCGTTCGGCAGCCGACGGCCCAGCTCCCGCTCCCAGGCGTCCAGATCCTCCCGGGCGAACGCATACACCGCCTGGTCGTCACCGCCGTGGTGCCGCAGGTCGCACACCGTGTCCCCGGCCACTCCGCTCGCGCCGACGCCCTTGGGACCGGGGGCCGCCACCCGGACGGGCCCGTCCACGGGCCGCTTGTCGATGCCGGTCAGACCCTCGGGCTGGTCGGTGTAGTCGACGGCCTTGGGCCGGCCGAGGTTGACAGAGAGAACCTTCATGCCCGCACGGTAGGGGACGGGTGGTCAAAGCGTCGACACAGTATGTGCTGCCGTACCCAAGATGCGCTTATGCTCACAACGTGATCGAGGCCCGTCATCTCCGAGTGCTGCGCGCCGTCGCCGCCACCGGATCCTTCTCGGCGGCCGGGCGCGAACTGGGCTGCACCCAGCCCGCCGTGAGCCAGCAGATGAAGGCGCTGGAGGCTTCCGTCGGCACTCCCCTGCTGATCCGCACCGGCCGTGAGATGCGCCTGACGCAGGCCGGCGAGGCGCTGGTGCGGCATGCGTCGGGCATCCTCGCCGGGCTGACCGCCGCCGAGGAGGAGGTCGCCGCCATCTCGGGGCTGAGGGCCGGCCGGGTCCGTCTCGTCTCCTTCCCGAGCGGCAGCTCCACGCTCGTCCCCACCGCGCTCGCCGCCCTGCGGGCCGCACACCCCGGGACCCGGGTCTCGCTGGAGGAGGCCGAGCCGCCCGAGTCCGTGGAGAAACTGCGCGCGGGCGACTGCGATGTCGCTCTCGCCTTCCGCTACGAGGGCGCGGCGGGCGCGGAGGAGTGGGACGACCTGTTCGTACGGCCCCTGCTCACCGACCGGCTGGTGGCCCTCGTCCCGGACAGGCACCGGCTGGTCCGCGCGGAGACCGTCGCCATCGGCGAACTGGCCGGCGATCCGTGGATCGCGGGCTGTCCGCGCTGCCGGGGGCAACTCGTAGAGGTGTGCGAGAGCGCCGGTTTCACGCCGCGTATCGACTTCGCGACGGACGACTATCCGGCGGTGGTCGGTCTGGTGGGCGCCGGGCTCGGCGTGGCCGTGCTGCCGCAGCTCGCGATCGAGTCCGTACGCCCGAGGGGCGCGCGCCCGGTGGCGCTGGAACCCGCGGTGCGGCGGGAGATCGTCGCCCTGACCCTGCCGGATCTGGCGCAGGTGCCGGCGGTGGCGGCGACGCTGGAAGAACTGGGGCGGGCGGCCGTGCGCTAGCCCGCTGCGCGACGGGAGCCGCACGGGGTGCGGCCCGGCGGTACCCCGAGAAGACCCGGCAGTACCCCAAAAATGGGCACGCGCGTGCGTGCCCGTCGTGCAAAAACGTTCCTTCAGTTGTTCGAGGCGGTGGAGCCCCCGCTGGAGGTGGATGCCGGCACCAGCCGGTTCCGCGCCCGTCCCATGAGCTCTTCGCGCTCGTCCTCGGTCAGTCCGCCCCATACGCCGTACGGCTCGCGCACCGCCAGCGCGTGGGCCGCACACTCGGCGCGTACGGGGCACCTCATGCAGACCTCTTTGGCCGAGTTCTCACGAGCGCTCCGGGCCGCTCCGCGTTCTCCTTCCGGATGGAAGAAGAGCGAGCTGTCGACCCCACGGCAGGCCGCATGGAGCTGCCAGTCCCACAGGTCCGCGTTCGGACCGGGAAGGCGGGAGAAATCTGCCATTGCGTGTCCCCTTGTTGCCGTTCTGGGCGGATACCTGCCCCCGACCGTACATCGACGATCTAAGGATATGAAAATATGACTCATTGCGAATCTAGCCCCAGACACCAGCGAACAGGAAGAAAAGCGGCTAAATGGGGCATAGGTTGTGATGAAAGTTCGAGGGTCCGCCGCGCGTGTATGCACCGTGTCCGCGCCCTCACGTACAGTGCCGAAGACGACTTGCTGCACCGTAACTCTTTCGAGTGACCATCGTTGAGAGTGCGGAGGCGGTTGAAACAACAAGCGCTCGGGCAGGCGTCCGAGGGCGTCGACCGCTCAGGTGACGATTCGTACCAGCCTGGAGGCTCAAGGTGACGCGCATCAGCTGCGGAGGGCGGTCATGACATCCGTCCTCGTCTGCGACGACTCCCCGCTTGCCCGAGAGGCGCTCCGCCGCGCGGTCGCGACCGTGCCCGGTGTCGAGCGCGTGACGACGGCGGCCAACGGCGAGGAAGTCCTCCGCCGCTGGGGGGCCGACCGTTCGGACCTGATTCTGATGGACGTACGCATGCCCGGTCTGGGCGGCGTCGAGACCGTGCGGCGGCTGCTGTCCGCCGACCCCGGTGCGCGCATCATCATGCTCACCGTCGCGGAGGACCTGGACGGGGTGGCGCTCGCGGTCGCCGCCGGCGCGCGCGGCTATCTGCACAAGGACGCCTCGCGCGCGGAACTGCGGGCGACCGTCACGCAGGCCCTCGCGGACCCGACCTGGCGGCTCGCCCCGCGGCGGCTGCGCTCGGCCGAGATGGGCGCCGCGCCCACGCTCACCGCGCGTGAGATCCAGGTCCTGGAGGGCATGAGCCACGGCCGCTCGAACGCGGAGATCGGCCGTGAGCTGTTCCTCTCCGAGGACACGGTCAAGACGCACGCCCGCCGGCTGTTCAAGAAGCTCGGCGCTTCCGACCGTGCGCACGCCGTGGCGCTCGGCTTCCGATGGGGCCTGGTCCGCTAAGTGGACCATCGCGGGGGTGCGCAGATCCCCGCCTGCCGCATGGCGGGCGGGGCGCGGCGACCCCAGGGAAGTCCGGGCACCCGCGCTCCCCTGGAGCCGCCCGGCGACGGGGTCCGCCGGATGCCCGCTGCTCGTTTCGCCGCGGATGCCGCATCCTTGAGGTGTGGAGTTCCTCGGGGACGAGTCGGTCGAGCGGAAGGGGAGGGCGCAGGTAATGGGTTCCGGCGCACCTGCTCATAACGCTTCGGTGCACAACTACGGACGCGGTGCCACGGATCGGACGACGCCAAGGCACCATGGACCGATGCGCGACGACGAGACAACGGTGATCGGTGCGCTCGTCCATCGTGCCGTCGACGGCGACGAGCAGGCGACCCATGACCTGCTCGCCCGCGTTCACCCGCTGGCCCTGCGCTACTGCCGTACGCGGCTGTCCCGGCTGCCGGGCGACGCGCGGCACTTCGTCGAGGACCTGGCGCAGGAGGTCTGCGTGGCCGTGCTGCTCGCGCTGCCGCGCTACAAGGACACCGGACGCCCCTTCGAGGCGTTCGTCTTCGCGATCGCCGCGCACAAGGTCGCGGACCTGCAGCGCGCGGCGATGCGGCACCCCGGCTCGACTGCGGTCCCGTCGGACGAGATGCCCGAACGCCCGGACGACTCCCTGGGACCCGAAGAGCGGGCGCTGCTGAGCAGCGACGCCGAGTGGGCCAAGAAGCTGCTGGCCAACCTCCCCGAGAACCAGCGCGAACTGCTCCTGTTGCGGATCGCCGTGGGCTTGACCGCGGAGGAAACAGGTCAGATGTTGGGAATGTCACCGGGAGCGGTGAGGGTGGCGCAACACAGGGCGCTGAGCAGGCTGCGCGCGCTCGCCGAGCAGTAGCGGTCCTGCCGCCGGCCCCGCGCCGCGTCGTCGTGCCTCGGCCGCGTTTTCTTCACGGTCGCAACGCCGACCGGCCAAGACGGCGGAGTCGGGCGCTGCCGAGTCCGGTCGACCGGGTGCGCCGCACGGCCCGGCGGCCCGCGCCTGAACCGGCAGGCCGCCGATTCCGTACAAACCTACGAAGCCGAGCGTCGCTCCACACCGTGGAATGAGCGACCCGCGCTTCCCGTTAGCATGGACATCCGCACCGATCAAGGCCATTTGGGGAAGGTGTCATGACTGCCAACGTCGACGGAGTGCCCGAGAAATTCGCGACACTCGGGCTGACCTACGACGACGTGCTGCTGCTGCCGGGCGCATCCGAGGTGCTCCCCAACGCGGTCGACACCTCGTCCCGCATCTCCCGCAATGTCCGGGTCAACATCCCGCTGCTGTCGGCGGCGATGGACAAGGTGACCGAGTCCCGCATGGCGATCGCGATGGCGCGACTGGGCGGCGTCGGCGTGCTCCACCGCAACCTCTCCGTCGAGGACCAGGTCAACCAGGTCGACCTGGTGAAGCGGTCCGAGTCCGGCATGGTCACCGACCCGATCACGGTGCACCCCGAGGCCACGCTCGCCGAGGCGGACGCCCTGTGCGCCAAGTTCCGCATCAGCGGCGTCCCGGTCACTGACCCGGCCGGCAGGCTGCTGGGCATCGTCACCAACCGTGACATGGCCTTCGAGAGCGACCGTACGCGCCAGGTGCGCGAGGTCATGACCCCGATGCCGCTGGTCACCGGCAAGGTCGGCATCTCCGGGCCCGAGGCCATGGAGCTGCTGCGCAAGCACAAGATCGAGAAGCTGCCGTTGGTCGACGACGCGGGCGTCCTCAAGGGCCTGATCACGGTCAAGGACTTCGTCAAGGCCGAGAAGTACCCCAACGCCGCCAAGGACGCCGAGGGCCGCCTGCTCGTCGGTGCCGCCGTCGGTGCCAGCCCCGAGGCGCTGGAGCGCGCCCAGGCGCTCGCCGAGGCCGGCGTGGACTTCCTGGTCGTCGACACCTCGCACGGCCACAACAGCAACGCCCTCAGCTGGATGTCGAAGATCAAGTCCAGCGTGAACGTCGACGTGATCGGCGGCAACGTCGCCACCCGCGACGGCGCCCAGGCGCTCATCGACGCCGGTGTCGACGGCATCAAGGTGGGTGTCGGCCCGGGCTCGATCTGCACCACCCGCGTGGTCGCCGGCATCGGCGTCCCGCAGGTCACCGCCATCTACGAGGCCTCCCTCGCCGCCCGTCCGGCGGGCATCCCGCTGATCGGCGACGGCGGTCTGCAGTACTCCGGTGACATCGGCAAGGCGCTCGCCGCCGGTGCGGACACGGTCATGCTCGGCAGCCTGCTCGCAGGCTGCGAGGAGTCGCCGGGAGAGCTGCTCTTCATCAACGGCAAGCAGTTCAAGTCGTACCGCGGCATGGGCTCGCTGGGTGCCATGCAGTCCCGCGGTCAGGGCCGGTCGTACTCGAAGGACCGCTACTTCCAGGCCGAGGTCACCTCCGACGAGAAGCTCGTGCCCGAGGGCGTCGAGGGCCAGGTGCCCTACCGCGGCCCGCTGTCCAACGTGCTGCACCAGCTCGTCGGCGGCCTGCGCCAGACCATGGGCTATGTGGGCGCCGCCACCATCGAGGAGATGGAGTCCAAGGGCCGCTTCGTGCGGATCACCTCCGCGGGCCTCAAGGAGAGCCACCCGCACGACATCCAGATGACGGTCGAGGCGCCGAACTACAGCAGCAAGAAGTGACGCCCACGCCCGCGTGAAGGTCGTCGCAGGGCGGTCCCGGATGCTCCGGGACCGCCCTTGCCATGGGTGTCGGCGATACTGGAAGACGCTGAAACGCATCAGGGAAAGGCCACAGACGTGACTGAGATCGAGATCGGGCGCGGCAAGCGCGGCCGCCGGGCGTACGCCTTCGACGACATCGCCGTCGTCCCCAGCCGCCGTACGCGGGACCCGAAGGAGGTCTCGATCGCCTGGCAGATCGACGCCTACCGCTTCGAGCTGCCCTTCCTGGCCGCCCCCATGGACTCGGTCGTCTCCCCGGCCACCGCGATCCGCATCGGCGAGCTGGGCGGCCTGGGCGTGCTGAACCTCGAGGGCCTGTGGACGCGGCACGAGGACCCGCAGCCGCTCCTCGACGAGATCGCCGCCCTGCCGGCCGAGTCCGCCACCCGCCGCCTCCAGGAGATCTACGCGGCTCCCATCAAGGAGGAGCTGATCGGCCGGCGCATCAAGGAGGTGCGCGACTCGGGCGTGGTCACCGCGGCCGCGCTCTCCCCGCAGCGCACGGCCCAGTTCTCCAAGGCCGTGGTGGACGCGGGCGTGGACATCTTCGTCATCCGCGGTACGACGGTCTCGGCGGAGCACGTCTCCCACTCGCACGAGCCGCTGAACCTGAAGCAGTTCATCTACGAGCTCGACGTCCCCGTGATCGTCGGCGGCTGCGCCACCTACACCGCCGCCCTGCACCTGATGCGCACCGGCGCGGCCGGTGTCCTGGTCGGCTTCGGCGGTGGCGCCGCGCACACCACGCGCAATGTGCTCGGCATCCAGGTCCCGATGGCCACGGCGGTCGCGGACGTGGCGGCGGCCCGCCGCGACTACATGGACGAGTCGGGTGGCCGGTATGTGCATGTGATCGCGGACGGCGGGGTCGGCTGGTCCGGCGACCTCCCCAAGGCGATCGCCTGTGGCGCCGACGCTGTGATGATGGGCTCTCCGCTGGCCCGCGCCACGGACGCGCCCGGCAAGGGCCACCACTGGGGCATGGAGGCCGTCAACGAGGAACTGCCGCGCGGCCAGAAGGTGGACCTGGGCACGGTCGGCACGATCGAGGAGGTCCTCACCGGCCCGTCGCACACCCCGGACGGCTCGATGAACTTCTTCGGCGCCCTGCGCCGCGCCATGGCCACCACCGGCTACAGCGAGCTGAAGGAGTTCCAACGGGTCGAGGTGACGGTGGCGGACTCGCAGCACCGGCGGTGAGGTGGGGCCGCGTATTGCTGCGGAGGGGCGCACGGTTGCCTTCGGGGCGAAAGCGTGAGGGGCGGCCGTGTCGAGCCGATGGTGTCCGTGTTCGGCGACCCCGTTCTCCGGGGCGCCCCCTTCCAAGGACAAGATTCCGGACCCCGGCCGGTCGGGGCCCGGCCCGAGTTCGAGCGGCCACCCCTATGAGACGTAGGGGGGACACTCTGTTCACCATTCAGGAGCCTGCCGCAACGCCCATTGCGGTGCGCTCCGCCTGTCCGTACCGTGGCGGTGCGGCCGCCCCCGGTGCCACCGTCCCCGGAGGCTCGGGCAGCGCACGCGTCCCCTTTCACAACCGATGCGCCGCCCCCGTGGGCGTGGCCCCCCGCGTGTCCAGCAGAAGCTGCGCCTTCACCGACAAGCCTTGCAGGTCGTAGGTGCGGTGCTGCTGGAGCAGGATCGTCAGGTCCGCGCCGGCCGCCGACTCGTAGAGGGAGTCCGCGCGCGGGATCGGGCGGTCCAGGACGCTCCAGGCGGGGACGAGCGGGTCGTGGTAGCTGACGGAGGCACCCAGCTCCATCAGACGCAGGGCGATCTCGTGCGCGGGGGAGCCCTGGAGGTCGGCGAGGTCCGGCTTGTAGGTGACACCGAGCAGCAGGACCCGGGCGCCGCGGGCCGACTTGCCGTGTTCGTTCAGGAGGGCGGCGGCGCGCTGCACGACGTACTGGGGCATGCGGCTGTTGACCTGCTGTGCCAGTTCGACCATGCGCAGGCTGCTTCCGGTCCGGCCCGCGAGGTCCTGGGGGACGGCGTGGCCGCCGACGCCGGGCCCGGGGCGGAAGGCCTGGAACCCGAAGGGCTTGGTCTCCGCGCAGCGGATGACGTCCCACAGGTCGACTCCCAAGTCGTGGCAGAGAACCGCCATTTCGTTGACCAGGGCGATGTTTACCAGTCGGTAGTTCGTCTCCAGCAGCTGCACGGTCTCCGCCTCGCGCGGTCCACGCGCGCGTACCACCTTGTCCGTCAGGCGCCCGTAGAACGTGGCGGCGGACTCCGTGCAGGCGGGGGTGAGGCCACCGATGACCTTGGGCGTGTTGGCGGCGCCGAAGTCCCGGTTGCCGGGGTCGACGCGGCTCGGCGAGCAGGCGAGGTGGAAGTCGCGGCCCGCCCGCAGCCCGGAGCCCGCTTCGAGGAGCGGGCGCAGGAACTCCTCGGTGGTGCCGGGCGGAACCGGTGACTCCAGGATGACGGTGGTGTGCGGGCGCAGCCGCCCGGCGAGGGTGCGGGCGGCGGCCTTCACCTGGGCGAGGTCGGGTGCGCCATCCGCCCCGCGCGGGACGGGCGCGCAGATGACGGCGGTGCGGACACGGCCGAGTTCGGCGGGGTTGGTGGTGGGCCGGAAGCCCCGCGCGAGCATCCGGCGCAGTTCCGCCGCGGAGAGGGAGCCGGCCTCGGGCCCTGTCCGGTACCCGAGCGTTGGAATGCCGGCCGCGACGGCGGCCTGGGCCAGGGGCAGGCCGATATGACCGAGTCCGATGACGGCGAGATCTGCGGGCATGGTGTGGGCCGTCCTTCCCAGTAGCCGAAGCGGGAGAGGTGCGCAACCGCTGTGGACAGAATGAGCGAGCGACGAGCGCAATGTCAGACTAGGAGTAAATATGCCGATTTGCGCGATTGACTGGGCGCGTTTCCTCGGCTGTTTGTCCACAGGCCGCCGGTGCGTGGTGGCCGAAGCCGGGCATCCCGGTCAGACTTTGGGCATGAGGAGAGGTGAGCCGGGTTTCGCTTGACGGGTGTGACCGGCGCGAGATGGCGGGAGGCAGCGGTGAGGACAGCGACACTGGGGCCGGCGCAGCGTGCCGAGTCACTGGCGGGCATGGCCGAGCATGAGCTGGACGTGCTGGTCGTGGGCGGAGGCGTGGTCGGAGCAGGCACGGCGCTGGACGCAGCCACCCGCGGCCTGTCCACGGGCCTGGTCGAGGCCCGTGACTGGGCGTCGGGCACCTCCAGCAGGTCCAGCAAACTGATACACGGCGGCCTGCGCTATCTGGAGATGCTGGACTTCGCGCTCGTGCGCGAGGCGCTGAAGGAGCGCGGCCTGCTGCTGGAGCGCCTGGCGCCCCACCTCGTGAAGCCGGTCCCTTTTCTGTACCCCCTTCAGCACAAGGGCTGGGAGCGTCTCTACGCGGGCACGGGCGTCGCGCTGTACGACGCGATGTCGATGGCACGCGGTCACGGCCGGGGACTGCCGCTGCACCGCCACCTGACCCGTCGTCACGCCCTCCGCATCGCCCCCTGTTTGAAGAAGGACGCCCTGGTCGGCGCGTTGCAGTACTACGACGCGCAGGTGGACGACGCCCGCCTGGTGGCGAATTTGGTGCGCACCGCCGCGTGGTACGGCGCGAAGGTCGCCAACCGCGCCCGCGTGACGGGCTTCCTGCGTGAGGGCGAGCGGGTCGTCGGCGCCAAGGTGCAGGACATGGAGGGCGGCGGGGAGTACGAGGTCCGCGCCCAACAGATCGTCAACGCGACGGGCGTGTGGACCGACGACACCCAGGCGATGGTGGGCGAGCGGGGCCAGTTCCACGTCCGGGCGTCCAAGGGCATCCACCTGGTCGTCCCGAAGGACCGGGTGCACTCGTCGACGGGTCTGATCCTGCGGACCGAGAAGTCCGTCCTCTTCGTCATCCCCTGGGGCCGGCACTGGATCATCGGCACGACCGACACCGAATGGAACCTCGACAAGGCCCACCCCGCGGCCTCCAGCGCCGACATCGACTACCTGCTGGAGCATGTGAACTCGGTCCTCGCGGTGCCGCTCACGCGCGACGACGTCGAGGGCGTGTACGCGGGCCTCAGACCCCTCCTCGCCGGGGAGTCCGACGCCACCAGCAAGCTGTCCCGCGAACACATCGTGGCGCACCCGACGCCCGGTCTCGTGGTCGTCGCGGGCGGCAAGTACACGACCTACCGGGTGATGGCCAAGGACGCCGTCGACGAGGCCGTGCACGGCCTCGACCGCCGGGTGGCCGAATGCGTCACCGAGGACATCCCCCTGCTGGGCGCCGAGGGCTACCGGGCGATGTGGAACGCACGGGCGCAGACCGCCGCGCGCACCGGACTGCACGTCGTCCGGATCGAGCACCTGCTGAACCGCTACGGCACGATGGCGGAGGAGGTGTTCGACCTGATCGCGGCCGATCCCTCACTGGGCGAACCGCTCCACGCGGCCGACGACTATCTGCGCGCCGAGGTCGTGTACGCCGCCTCGCACGAGGGCGCCCGGCATCTGGACGACGTGCTGACCCGGCGGACGCGCATCTCGATCGAGACGTTCGACCGCGGGACGCGCAGCGCCCGGGAGGCGGCCGAGCTGATGGCCCCCGTGCTCGGCTGGGACGCGGACCAGATAGAGCGCGAGGTCGAGCACTACGAGAAACGTGTGGAGGCGGAGCGGGAGTCGCAGCGTCAGCCCGACGACCTGACGGCGGACGCGGCGCGGCTGGGGGCGCCGGACATCGTGCAGCTGTAGTCACCGGGGACCCGCCGGCCGTTGTCGCCGGACATCGTGCCGGACCCGCGGACTCGGCGCCGCGGATCGGTCCGTACGCCGTCCGGCCGCCCGGTGCCGCCGTCGGGCGGCAGCCGGGGCCTCCCCGCCCTCACCGGACAGCCGGTCGTCGGCCGGTTGGAGGACGGCCGTCGCGATGAAACTCGGGGCGAGCCCGAGCAGTGCCAGGCACAAGGGCACGGCCGGGAGGGTCCTCCAGGGTGTCCGGCGCGGCGGCGTCGCGTTCGGCCCTGGTCGCGGCCCATCATGGGAGATCTACCTGTGACGGGGACGGGCGGGTTCGTACGCGACCGGCTCCGGTAACGGGACAGGAGCGCGCAAGGGGCGCACACCGGGCGCCCAGGGCGCTCGCGCGGGCCCGTGCGCGCTCCCGCGGCCGTGTCAAGGCGCCCTTCGGTGCGGGGTTACCCGCATGACCAAGGGGCACCCGGGGCGTTGGGCGGTCCCTGCGTGAGGGACAATGGAGGCTCTGTCAGGGCGGGTTGCATGAGGGGACGCATGTCGGAGGCGGAGCGGGCGGGGACATCCCGTCAGGACAAGAGCGAACGTCTCCTCGCCGGGCGGTACCGGCTGGGAGACGTACTCGGCCGCGGCGGCATGGGGACGGTGTGGCGAGCCGAGGACGAGACCCTCGGCCGTACGGTCGCCGTCAAGGAGCTGCGGTTCCCGTCGAGCATCGACGAGGACGAGAAGCGCCGGCTGATCACGCGCACGTTGCGGGAGGCCAAGGCGATCGCCCGGATCCGCAACAACGGCGCCGTGACGGTCTTCGACGTGGTCCACGAGGACGACCGGCCCTGGATCGTCATGGAGCTGATCGAGGGCAAGTCGCTCGCCGAGGTCATCCGCGAGGACGGACTGCTGGAGCCGAGGCGTGCCGCCGAGGTCGGACTCGTGGTCCTCGATGTGCTGCGCGCCGCGCACCGTGAGGGCATCCTGCACCGGGACGTGAAGCCGTCGAACGTGCTCATCGCCGAGGACGGCCGGGTCGTGCTCACGGACTTCGGTATCGCGCAGGTCGAGGGCGACCCCTCCATCACCTCCACCGGCATGCTGGTCGGCGCCCCCTCGTACATCTCGCCGGAGCGGGCGCGCGGGCACAAGCCCGGCCCGGCGGCTGACCTGTGGTCGCTCGGCGGACTGCTGTACGCGGCGGTCGAGGGCGTCCCGCCGTACGACAAGGGGTCGGCGATCGCCACGCTGACCGCCGTGATGACCGAGCCCCTGGAGGAGCCGAAGAACGCGGGCCCGCTGAAGAGCGTCATCTACGGCCTGCTCGCCAAGGACCCCCAGCAGCGGCTGGACGACGCGGGTGCCCGGGCGATGCTCAACGAGGTCATCCACGCGTCCGACCCCAAGCAGGAGGTGCCGGCGGACGCGACGCGGGTCGTGGCGCTGCCACCGGTGCCCCGGAAGGGGACGGATGAAGGGGTTTCGGCCTCCGGGGGCAAGCGGGGCGAGGAGGCCGCCGAGCGGTTGCGCGGGGCGCTGCGGTCCGTGCGCAAGTCCGCGGCCTCGTTGGGCGCGGCCACGGCCGCGGCCACGACGGTCGCGCGGACCAAGTCCTCGGAGACCGGGACCAAGGAGGCGTCCGAGGACGCGGGCGCCCCGAGCGGGAACACACCTGCCACCGGGACGGCGGGCCGGGCCGCAGTAGCCGGTGCGGCTGGTGCAGCCGGTTCAGCCGGTTCACGCGGTTCGGGAACGGTGTCTGCGGGCCTGCGGGGCGACGAGGCTGCCACCGAATCGAACTCCGGTTCAACGAAGCCCAGTTCGGGATGGCCCATACTGCCGGACCCGGACCGGCCCGCGCGTCCGGTGCCGCCGGCGCGGGCGCCGCTCACCGACGTGGTGCCGAAGCGGACGCTGGTGATCGTGGCAGTCGTCGTGGCGCTGGCCGTGCTGGGGACGGTGCTCGCGCTCACCCTCGGCGGCGGCGACAGCGGCACGCAGGACGGCAAGAAGGGCGGCACCAAGGCCACCGCGTCCAGCGGAGCGACGCCCCGGAGCGGGAGCGGCAGCGGCGGCACCACGCACACCGACAGCGGCAGCACCAGCAGTACCGCGACGAGCGGGTCTGATGCGCAGGAGACCGCGGACAGTTCGCCGAGCGCCGGGGGGAGCCACGACGACTCCTCTTCCGGTTCCCGGGGCGGCGACAACGGCTCGGCGAAGACGTACAAGGGCGGCCAGGGGTACTCCATCGGGCTGCCGAAGGGCTGGAAGTACCGGTCGTCCGACTCGGCGGGAGACCGTTTCACCGGTCCGGACGGGCAGCGGCTGCTCGTCGCCTGGACGTCCACGCCCAAGGACGACCCGGTCGCGGACTGGAAGAACCAGGAGCACTACATGACGCGCTCCCAGTACAAGCGGATCCGCATCGAGAAGGTGGACTACAAGGGCTGGAACACGGCCGACTGGGAGTTCACCTACGCGGACGGCGGCACCACGTACCGGGTGATCGACCGCGGACTCGTCGTGAACTCGCATCAGGGCTACGGGCTGATGTACACGGCGAAGTCCGACGGCTGGGACGGTGAGCTGCGCACCGGAACCTGGAGGACGCTGACCCAGACCTTCCGGCCGAAGTCGTGACGTACCACGCGCCGAGACCGACGTTCCGTACGGTCGTGTAGCGGGGAGATCTGGCATCCCCGGGTTGCGGGTTGCCTCCGGCACGTATCGTGAGGAATTGCGGACCGTACGCATACGGAACGGGGCGCGAGGCGAACGGAATTGACCGACCGGGCGGCCGGGGGAGGCATCGTGGACGACTATGCGGGACGGGTACTCGCCGACCGCTACCGCCTGCCGCTGCCGCCTCCCGACGAGTACGAACTCGCCGAGACCCGGGCCTTCGACACCTACAGCGGACAGGAAGTCCTGGTGCGGCAGGTGCCGTTGCCCGAGGTGGTCGAGGCGGAGGTGCTCGACGCGGACGGGCTGCCCGAGGGTTTCGTGGCCCGGGACGGCCGGGCCGGAGGCGCCGCCGACCGTGCGAAGGCCACGCGGCGGCCCGCCGAACCGGCCGTACGGCGCGCCATCGAGGCCGCGCAGGCGGCAGCCCGGATACCCGACCACCCCCGGCTCGACCAGGTCTTCGACGTGTTCGCCGAGGGCGGTTCGCTGTGGATCGTCAGCGAGCTGGTGCCTGCGCGGCCGCTGGCGGCGCTGCTCGCGGAGAAGCCGCTGACGCCCTACCGCGCGGCGGAGGTCGCCTCCGACGTCCTCATGGCCCTGCGTGTACTGCACGGCCACGGCTGGGTGCACCGGAACATCACAGCACGCACGGTACTCATCTGCGACGACGGCCGTGTGATGCTGACCGGACTCGCGGCCGGGGCGGCGGAGGAGGCGCTGTGCGGGTACGACCCGGTACCGGCACAAGAAGGGGAGACAGAGGCAGAGACAGAGGCGGAGAAGGGCGCCGGGCCGTCCGGCCGGGGCGGGGCCACGCCGGGGATTCCTGCCGGGGGTTTTGGGGGCCCCATGGGGAGCGGTGTCCCCGCGGGTGGACCCGCGCCGGGCACGGATCCCGAGGCCGCGCGACGGGCGGCGATCGAGGCACGGGCGAACGGCCCGGCTCCGGGCGTGGGCGGACCCGGCGGCGGTGTACCCGCGCCCCGGGCGCTCGAGTCGGCCGAGGACGTACGGGCGGCGCGGGCCGGGGCGATCGCGGCGTACCGCGCCGGAGCACGGGCCGCGGCCCGTGTGCAGGAAGAACGGCGGGGCGCAGGCACCGCGTTGCCCGCTCCCCGTCCGGCCGACACCGGCGCCGGCACCGCGCCCCCGCCCCCGGGCACCGAGCCGGAGGCCGGCCGCCGCCCAGGCACCCCGCCGGGACAGATCGCCGACCCGTACGGGTCGGGCCGCACGACGTCCTGGCACGGAGCGGTACCACGCCCCGCGGCACCGGTCGCCGACGACGGCCCCCGCGTCGCACTGCCCGGCGGCACATCCGCGACCCGGGACCACGGCACGGGCCCGTTCGCGAACGGTACACAGGCCCCCGGCCCGGGGACGCCCGCGTACGGAAGCGGCCCGGTACTCCCCGGCGCGGACGCCGACCCGTACGCGCGGGTGGCCCACGACACGCGCCGCACCGAACACCGCACCGAACACGGCGCCGCCGGTACCACCTGGAACCACCGTGGCCCCACCACCGCCCTCGCCGCCGAGCGGGCGCGGCAGGCGCGGATGGCCGTCGTCGGGCCGGTCACCGAACGGTGGGCGCCCGAGCAGGCCGGTCCCGTGCACGAGAACTGGCAGCTGGCCCCGCCGATCGGTCCCGCCACCGACCTCTGGGCGCTGGGGGCGCTTCTGTTCCGGGCCGTGCAGGGGCACGCGCCGTATCCCGAGGAGAACACCGCCGAGCTGGTCCAGCTCGTCTGCTCCGAACCGCCCGCCTTCGCCGAGGAGTGCGGCCCGCTGCGCCCGGTCGTGGAGTCGCTGCTGCGTCAGGATCCCACGGACCGGATCGACTTCGAGGAGCTGCGCGGCTGGCTGCGCTCCCTCGTCCGGTCCGCGCCCGAGCCCGACGCGGGAGCGCACGTCATCGCGGCACCGCCCGCGGACCCCCGTCGGCTGCCGATCGTACGGCGCCGCGGCGAACTGGTCCGCAGGCGCCGCGCCGGGCTGCCCGCGACCACCCGTGCCCGCCACAAGCGCGCCAGGGACGAGCGCGTCGGACCTCGCAGGCTCGGCCGTACCCTGCTTCTGCTGGTCCTGCTCGCGCTGGCCGCGGCGATCGCGTACGCCATGGCCTTCATGCCGAAGGCCGGTAACAGCGCCGGCGGCGGCACCGTGGGCGAGCGCACCGGCACGGCCGAGGACGCCGGACCGGCGCCGCGGCAGTCCGCGACGAGCGGGGTGCGGCAGCCGGGCCCCGGGGACACCAAGAGCCCCTTCCCGTCGGCCGGTTCCCCGCAGACACAGACCAGCGAGACCCAGGCCGCCCAGGGCTTCACCCTGCGCACGGACCCCGAGGGCTTCCGTGTCGCCGTGGCGAACGGCTGGAACCGTGCGCCGAAGAACACAAGGGGTCAGATCGTCTACTCCCAGGGTGACTTCGACCTGATCGTCGTCCCCGGACGCGACACCACGAGTAGATACGGCGGCGATCCGCTGACGTACCAGCGGGAGTCGGAGCCCGAACTCCAGCCGTTCCGCGACTCGTCCTGGGCCACCTCCAGCGGGATGCGGCGCATCGAGGTCGGTGGACGGACCATGGCCGAAGGGCAGTTCACCTGGACGGACGGCGACGGGCGTGAGCTGTTCGTACGCAATCTCGCACTAGTCGTCGGCGGCCGCTACCACGTGGTGCAGGTCCGCGGCCCGAAGGCCGAAGTGGACGAGGTGACCTGGCTGTTCGAGCAGGCGGAGCAGACGTACCAGGCGACCGGCTGAGCGCACCGCCGAAGGGAGCGGCCGGGGCCGGCTCCGCCGGACAGGGGCGAGGACCAGGTCCGATTGCGCTGAGTGTGCGGTGGTTCCGTCCCGTACGGGGAAGGGAGAACCGTCACAGTGCGGTCTCCGTTGCGACCCCGCCGGTTCCCTGTGTGGGGGGCGCTCTTTAGTCTGACCCTCGTCAAGACCATTGCGGGGAAACGTGAATCAGATGCAGGGCCTGCTCCTCGCGGGCCGCTACCGGCTTGTCGACTCCATCGGCAGCGGCGGCATGGGCCGGGTGTGGCGCGCTCACGACGAGGTGCTGCACCGGGCGGTCGCCATCAAGGAACTGACGGCCGCACTGTACGTCACGGACAGTGATCGTGCGGTCCTTCTCGCTCGTACCCACGCCGAGGCACGGGCCGCCGCGCGCATCAACCACTCCGCTGTCGTCACCGTCCACGACGTTCTGGAGCACGACAACCGGCCCTGGATCGTCATGGAGTTGGTGGAGGGCGGCTCGCTGGCCGACGCCGTCAAGGAGCGCGGCCGCGTGGAGACCACCGAGGCCGCGCGCATAGGGCTGTGGGTGCTGCGGGCACTGCGCGCGGCGCACTCGGCGGGCGTACTGCACCGCGACGTGAAACCCGGAAACGTCCTGCTCGCCGCCGACGGACGCGTGCTGCTCACCGACTTCGGGATCGCCCAGGTCGAGGGCGACACCACCATCACGCGCACGGGAGAGATCGTCGGCTCCGTGGACTACCTGGCGCCCGAGCGCGTCCGCGGCCACGATCCGGGCCCCTCCTCCGACCTGTGGGCGCTCGGCGCCACCCTGTACACGGCGGTGGAGGGCAGGTCGCCGTTCCGGCGGACGTCGCCGCTGACCACCATGCAGGCCGTCGTCGACGAGGAGCCCGCTCCGCCGCAGTTCGCGGACGCCCTCGGACCGGTGATCGCGGCGCTGCTGCGCAAGGACCCGGCCGAGCGGCCCGGCGCGGGGGAGCTCGAGCAGATGCTGGCCGAGGCCGTGGAGGGACGGCGTCCGAAGGCCGCGCAGGAGTACGTGGCCACGCAGCACATGGACGTGAGCGGAGCCGGGGATACGACCGCCACCGTGGCGCGCCGCCGTCAGGCCCGCGACGCACAGACCGCCGGCAACACCCTTCACCAGCCCGCCGCGGCGGGCTCCGTGCCCGCTCCCCGCGGGCGCCGCCGCGGCCGTACGGTCGCCCTGGTCCTCGCGGTGGCCGCGATCATCGGCGCGGCGGGCGCGGTGGCGGTGGACTTCCTCGGCGGACGCGGAAGCGACACCACCGCGGACGCCGCCACCCCGACCCCGACGCCCTCCAAGGGCACGCAGCAGCAGGGGGGCACCGTCCCGGACGGCTGGGTTCGCAAGAAGGACCCCGCGGGCTTCAGTCTCGCCCTGCCCGGCAACCGGTGGAAGCGGAAGGCGTACGACGCCTTGCAGACGGACTACACGCCCGACGGCGGCAAGCACTTCATCCGCATCGCCGTGGACAGCTCACCGGACTTCGACGACGCGAACCAGCACCAGCTGGACCTGGAGCAGCAGCTCCAGCGCCTCGTCCACTACAAGCGGGTGACCCTGCGCAAGAACATCTACCGTGACCGCCCCGGGTCCCTCTGGGAGTACACGTGGACCGCGCTGGCGAAGGACACGCCGTTCCCCGGACCGCGGCACGCCGTCGAGGAGACGTACTTCTCCCGCAACGGCGTGGAGTACGCCATCTATATGTCCGGTCCGGCGGCTGACTGGGAGACGACGAGCAAGCAGTTCGATGTCGTGCTGCGGGGGTGGCGTCCGCCGGAGGGCTGACGGGCGCGGGAAGCGGGGGGCGCGCGAAAGGGCGCGCGGTGTGCGCGGGCGGTGCGTGTGCGCGCGGGTGGCGTTGTGTGCGCGGGGGTGCGGTGGGCGTGCGTGCGGGCCTGCGCAGGGGCGCGGGACGTGAGGCGCTCTCGCTTCCACCCGCTCGCCCCTTACGGCGCGTCACTTCACGGCGTGCGCGCCCCGGCAGGAGCGCCCCGGCCACGTCCTCCGTACGCCGCGCCCGCCCCGACCGCACGCCCCTGTACGTCGCTTGTCGGCCACCGTCGCGACGGCGTCCCGGAGGGTCCGTGTCCCGTGCGGCATGATGGGCCGCATGGGGACCGAGGGGGAGAACGTCCGTGTGGTAGCGGGGCGCTACCGGCTTCAGGAGCGGATCGGCCGCGGCGGCATGGGTGTCGTCTGGCGGGCGTCGGACGAACTGCTCGGCCGCCAGGTGGCGGTCAAGGAACTCACCCTGGATCCCTCGCTCTCCGCCGACGAGGCCCGGCTCCGGCGTGAGCGCACCCTGCGCGAGGCGCGCGCGGTGGCGCAGTTGCACCACCCGCACATCGTCGTCGTCCATGACGTCGTCGAGCACGACGAGCGCCCGTACATCGTGATGGAGCTGATCGACGGCGGTTCGCTCGCCGAACGCGTCGCCGGGCGGGGCCCCGTCGACGCCCCTGAGGCCGCCCGCATCGGCATCGACCTGCTGGGCGCGCTGCGCCGCGCGCACGGCGCCGGCGTCCTGCACCGCGATCTGAAACCGGCGAACGTCCTGATCGAGGCGGGCACCGACCGGGTCGTCCTCACCGACTTCGGCATCGCTCAGGTCGCGGGCGCCACGACGCTCACCGAGACGGGCTCCTTCGTCGGCTCCCCCGAGTACACCGCACCCGAGCGGATGTCCGGCGAACGGACCGGACCCGAGTCCGACCTGTGGTCCCTGGGCGCGTTGCTGTGCGCGGTGCTGAGCGGCGAGTCGCCCTTCCGCCGCGATTCGCTTGGCGGGATCCTGCACGCGGTCGTCGTCGACGAGATCCGGCCGCCCGCGCAGGCCGAGCCGATCCTGCCCGTCGTACGGGGGCTGCTGGAGCGCGACCCGGAGCGGCGCCTGGACGCGGCCGAGGCGGAGCGGCTGCTGCGGGAGTTCCTGGAGACGGGCCGGACCCCCCGGGTGCCGGTGGCCTACACGCCCACCCAGCGGGACCTGCCCCGGCGCGTTCTGTCCGGGCCCCCGCGCCAGGGGACCGAGACCGCGGCGCACCGGGAACCCGCCGGGTCACGGCCCGCCCGGCCGTCCGCGCGGGGCGTGCTCGTCGCGGCCGCCCTGGTCGCGGCGATGGCCGGCGCGGGCGTCTCGGCGGCCGCGCTGCTGATGCGCCACGGCGACGGCGGGGTCGGGCCCGCGACCACGGCACCCCCGCACTCCTCGGCCGGTACCGGAGTGCCGAGCCCGTCGGCCGGCAGCGGCGCGCCCCGCCCGTCGTCCCCCGATTCCTCACCCGCGCCCACGGTGACGGTGACGCGCTCGCCGACCGGGGCCACGTCCGCGGGCCGCACGGCACCCTCGGGCTACCGGCTGGTGCGGGATGCGAACGGATTCTCGCTCGCCGTGCCGGAGGGGTTCACCCGCAGCCCGCAGGGGGAGCGGATCTTCTACGAGTCACCCGGGCGGACGTTCCGCCTCGGCATCAGGGTGACGGACCCCGACCCGGGCGGACCGCTCGCGGTGATGCGGCGCTCGGACGCCGACGGGCCGTCCACCAACCCGGGTTACCGCCAGGGCAGCGTCACCGGAACCTCGCACCGCGGAAACCCGGCCGCCTTCTGGGAGTTCAGCTGGAACGGCTTCACGGCCGCCGAGGGTCCCCGGCACACCAACGACCTGTGCTGGGAGGAGGGCGGCCGGATGTACGACGTGTGGGTGTCGGCGCCCGTCGGGAAGGTGAAGGAGGCGAGGGAGTACTTCGACATCGCGGTCGACACGTTCGTACCAGGCTGACGGAGTGAGGGGGTGACGGGGCGACGGGCTGACGGAGCGACGGGATGACGGGCTGACCCGGTGCGGCCCGCGGCGATCCGGGGGCTGTGCGTCACGGGTCTGTATCTGCGGGCATCGCACGCGACTTCGCCACGGACCGCACGGTCACCTGTGGCGACGACACCGTCCGACTCCGTCTGACCGTCAGGAGCCGGTCCCCACCCCCCTGACGGCACGGGCGCGGCAGGACAGCGCGCCCCGGCCGGGCGGCGACGCGCACACCCTCTACACTCCCACGAGCCTCCACGGTGAGTACGCCCTGATCAGCGCATTCGCTGCCAGCGGTCACTGGCACGGTGTGGACACCCCGTGAAAGCGCATTACCGACGGGTACCCAAACGCTTCACCCCCGCATACTCTGCGCCTATGACGGACTCGCAGGCCCCGGAGAAGGCCACCGACAAGACCCCTACGGGCTCGGCCGGCACCAACCCGCTCGCCCCTGCCCCCGAGGGCACCCGCACCGCCGTCGACGTGGTCACCCCCGAGTTGGTCGCCCAGCTCACCAAGGGTGTCGTCGGTTCCGGCCGCACCGCCAACCACACGCCGTTCACCGGCGAGAAGCTGGCCGACCTGCCCGAGTCCACCCCCGAGGACGTGGCGATCGCGTTCGAGCGCGCCCGCAGCGCACAGCCCGCCTGGGGCGCCACCCCCGTACGGCAGCGCGCCGCCGTCCTGCTCCGTTTCCACGACCTGGTGCTCGCCCGCCAGGCCGAGGTCCTCGACCTGATCCAGCTGGAGACCGGGAAGGCCCGCCTCCACGCCCACGAGGAGGTACAGGCCGTCGCCGTCGCGGCCCGGCACTACGGCCGCACGGCCCCCTCCTATCTGAAGCCCAAGCGGCACACCGGTGCCGTACCGACGCTGACGAAGGTCACCGAACTGCGCCACCCGCGCGGCGTCGTCGGGCAGATCGCCCCCTGGAACTACCCGCTCGAGCTGTCGGTCGGCGACGCGCTCCCCGCCTTCGTCGCGGGCAACGCCGTCGTGATGAAGCCCGACACCGAGACGTGCCTGACCGCGCTGTGGGCGCGCGACCTGCTCATCGAGGCCGGGCTGCCCGCCGAGGTCTTCCAGGTCGTCATCGGGCAGGGCCCGGTGGTCGGTCCGGAGGTCGTCCGGCACGCCGACTACGTCTCCTTCACCGGCTCCACCCGCACCGGCCGCGAGGTCGCCCAGAGCGCCGCCGCCCGCCTCGTCGGCGTCTCGCTCGAACTCGGCGGCAAGAACGCGATGCTGGTCCTACAGGACGCCGACATCGACAAGGCCGCCGCGGGTGCCGTCCGCGCCTGTTTCTCCTCCGCGGGCCAACTCTGCATCTCCATCGAGCGGTTGTACGTCCACGAGTCGATCGCGGACGCCTTCCTGGAGCGCTTCGTCGCCCGCACCAAGGGCATGCGGCTCGGCACCTCGCTCGCGTACGGGGCCGACATGGGTTCACTGGTCGGCGAGCGGCAGCTGGAGACGGTGACCCGGCACGTCGAGGAGGCCGTGGCCAAGGGCGCAAAGGTGCTGGCCGGCGGGGTCGCCCGTCCGGACGTCGGCCCGTACTTCTTCGAGCCCACCATTCTCGACGGTGTCGAGGCGCCGATGGCGGTGTGCGCGGAGGAGACCTTCGGGCCGGTGGTGTCGATCTACCGCTTCAGCTCGGAGGACGAGGCGATCGAACGCGCCAACTCCACGCCCTACGGCCTCAACTCCTCCGTCTGGACGAAGGACGGCCGACGCGGCCGAGAGGTCGCCGCCCGGCTGCGCACCGGCACGGTCAACGTCAACGAGGGCTATGCGCCGGCGTACGGCAGCGCGCAGTCGCCGATGGGCGGCATGAAGGACTCCGGCCTCGGCCGTCGCCACGGCTCCGAGGGCATCCTCAAGTACACCGAGGCCCAGACCGTCGCTCATCAGCGGCTGCTGCCGATGGCACCGTCTCTCGGCATGGACGACGAGAAGTACGCGGCGTTCATGAACCGCAGCCTCCGTCTGATGAAGGCGTTCCGCTTCCGCTAGCCGCCGCCCGTCTTCCGTCGCCCGCCCAGTCGTCCGCAGTCCACCCCGTCTTCCATCGCCCATCACCCGTTCCCCGTCGGCCACCCCGCTTTCCGTCGGCCGACACCGTTCTCAACGAGGAGAGCACGTGTCGCAGGAGAAGTCTGTCCACGCCCAGGACGAGGAAGGGCACGGCGAGGAAGGATACGACTACGACGTCATCGTCGTGGGATCGGGATTCGGCGGATCCGTCTCCGCGCTGCGCCTGACCGAGAAGGGCTACCGCGTGGGCGTCCTGGAGGCGGGCCGCCGCTTCACGCGGGCCTCGCTGCCGAAGAACTCCTGGGACCTGAAGAACTATCTGTGGGCGCCCGCCCTCGGCCTGTACGGCATCCAGCGCATCCATCTGCTCGGCAATGTGATGGTGCTCGCGGGCGCCGGCGTCGGCGGCGGCTCCCTCAACTACGCCAACACCCTCTACGTACCGCCGAAGCCGTTCTTCGACGACCCGCAGTGGAAGGACATCACCGACTGGCAGGAGGAGTTGACGCCGTACTACGACCAGGCGCGGCGCATGCTGGGCGCCCGGCTCAACCGGACCGTGACCCCCGCGGACGTCCATCTGAAGGCGGCCGCCGAGCGGATGGGCGTGGGAGACACCTTCCACATGGCGCCGGTAGGGGTCTTCTTCGGGGACGGCGACGACGCCGACGGAACGGCCAAGGCCAGGCCGGGCCAAGAGGTCCCCGACCCGTACTTCGGCGGCGCCGGGCCCGCCCGCCGGGCGTGCACCGAGTGCGGGGAGTGCATGACGGGCTGCCGCCACGGCGCGAAGAACACCCTCAACGAGAACTACCTCTATCTCGCGGAGAAAGCCGGCGCGGTCGTCCACCCCATGACCACGGCGGTCTCGGTCACGGACGACTCCCGGGGCGGCTACGCCGTCGCGACCCTGCCGACGGACGACAAGCGCAAGGGCAGGGGCCGGATCTTCACGGCACGCCAGGTCGTCCTCGCGGCGGGCACCTATGGGACGCAGACGCTGCTGCACCGTATGAAGGCGCACGGCCAACTGCCCTACGTGTCCGATCGGCTGGGCGAACTCACCCGCTCCAACTCGGAGGCGCTGGTGGGCGCGCGGACGGACGACCGCCGCTACCGCAAGGCGCACGGCGCGAAGCTCGACTTCACCCGCGGCGTGGCCATCACGTCCTCGATCCATCCGGACGAGAACACCCACATCGAGCCGGTCCGCTACGGCAAGGGATCGAACGCGATGGGCGGTCTGTCGACCCTTCAGGTGCCCTACGCGGAGGGCTCCTCCCGCGCCGTGGCCTGGCTGGCGAACGCTGCGCGGCACCCGTGGCTGCTGCTCCGCTCCCTCTCGTACCGCCGCTGGTCGGAGCGGACCATCATCGCCCTGGTGATGCAGACCCTGGACAACTCCCTGACGACGTATCTGAAGCCGAAGGGCCCGGGCAAGGGCCTGCTCACGGCCCGCCAGGGACACGGCGCGCCCAACCCCAAGCAGATCAAGTCGGGTACGGAGACGGCGGACGCGCTCGCCGTCGAGATCAACGGCTTCGCGGGCAGCAACGTCGGCGAACTGATGGGCACCCCGCTGACCGCACACTTCCTCGGTGGCTGCCCCATCGGGGCCTCGCGCGAGACGGGGGTGATCGACCCGTACCACCGGCTGTACGGTCACCCCGGGATCTCGGTGGTCGACGGAGCGGCGGTGTCGGCGAACCTGGGTGTCAACCCGTCTCTGACGATCACCGCTCAGGCCGAGCGGGCGATGTCGTACTGGCCGAACAAGGGCGAGGCGGACCCCCGCCCGGTGCAGGGGGCGGCCTACGAGCGTCTGAAGCCGGTGGAACCCCGGCGCCCGGCGGTGCCCGAAAAGGCGTTCGGAGCACTGCGGCTGCCGTTCCTGGGGATGCCGACGGTGCCTGAGAAGAGCCCGCCCGCCGGGCAGACGGACCTGTAGAACCGGCGCGGGAAAGGGAAAGGACCTGGGCCCCCCTCCGAGCTCAGGTCCTTCCTCCGTGGTGCTTCCGGGTGCGTGGCGCGCGAGCGCGCCACGCGGTCCCGAGGCCGTTACGCGGCCTGACCACCGCTCTTGCGGCGCCGCACGGCGAACACCGCACCCGCACCGGCGACGACGGCGACACCGCCGACGAGCGCGATGACCGGCAGCGTGGACGACGACCCGGTCGAGGCGAGGCTGCCGGTGACCGGGAGCTGCTCGGAGCCGCCCTGCGGCTTCATGTCGGTCGTGGGCTTGGTCGGCTTGTCGCCGTTGGGCTTGGCGTCACCGTTGTCGGTCGGCTTGGTGCCGGCCGCGAGCACGGTGAAGTCGTAGGAGTCCCCGTTGCCGTTGCACGCCGTGCCCTTGCCCGCGTAGATGGCGCTGCTCAGGGCGAACGAGGACCCCGCCGGGGCCTTGGAGCTGATCCGCACCCGCAGGTCCATGTCGACGGTCGCGCCCTTGTCGATGGCGTCGATGACGCCGACGAAGGTGCCGGAGAGGACGGTGTCACCGTCCCCGTCCTGGTAGGCGTCGGTCCACTTGCCCGTCTCCGGGTCCTTGTACTGGAGCTGGGCGAGGTCGAACGCCAGGGAGGCGTCCACGTCGTCGGCGTACTCGGTGAACGTGCTGACCCAGACGTTCTTCAGGTCGGTGTCCGAGTTGTTGCGCACCGAGAAGGTGAAGCCGTGCCAGCCGGAACCCGCGACGATCTTGCTCGGCAGGCCCTTCACCGTGACCTTGAGGTTCTCGTCCAGGTTGAAGTCCTCGCACTGGTCCGGCGACCAGCCCCCGGACGGGTCGGTCGGCCCGCTGCTCGGCGTCTGGCTCTGGCTCCGGCTCGGCGTGACCGAGGCGGTCACCGAGGGGGCCGAGGACGCGGGGGCCGAGGACGCGGGGGCCGAGGACGCCGACGCCGAGGACCCCGAGTCGGCCGGGGGGGTCGTGGTGTCGGGCGCGGGGCTGGTCGGCGACTCGCTGGTCACGGTTTCGGTGGCGGAGGCGGAGGGCGAGGGGTCCTCGGCGAACGCGGCCGGAGCCGAGAGCAGGGCGAGCGGGGCCATGGCCGCCGAGGCAACCGCGGTGGCTATGGCATGACGAAGCTTCATGAAGACCTCGTAAATTCCGGTGGCCGCGAGGGCGCGGCACGTCTATGGGGGAGGCCTCCGCGTGTGGGGCGCGGGGCTGCGGCCCTTGATTCGTGGGGTGTGACCTGTGAACGCTGTGAATGGTTGCCCTCGCACTCACAGAATTCTTATGTGGGCTGCGGCACACGACTCACACACGACTCACACATGGAAGTCTGCGGGTCTCATCCCGGGCCAGCGGGCCTCATCCGGGTTCGCGGGTCTGATCCGTCCGCGGGCTACGCACGCGATTCTCCGGGGCGTTGCGGCATATGTCCGGCCTCTGCGGCCGGCATTTGGCGTCGGCCTCTGGGGGGCGGCGTCTGGGGGTCGGTCTCTGGGGGTCGGGCGTCTGCTCTTGGCCGCGCAGCGGTCCGGAAAGCAGGAGCCTGGGGCCGGGCCCGGTCAAGGGCCCCGCGGCGGGGGGAGGATCCCTCGCCGAGAGGTGAGCCGAGAGGGCGGGGGTCCGCGGGGCCCTTGTCCGCCGGCACCGACGTCAGGGCAGTGCCGGTGGCCGGACGGCGGCGCCGGGGGGTCGCGCCGCCTGTCTGTGAGCGGGAAGGTGCTGTCGCCCGTCTGTCCGGCCGCCGAGGGTGCCGGCCTTCTCGGGGCGGATTCCGCCGGCCGGTTCCAGGCGTCCCCGGAACCGGCCGTTTTACTGGTGACCGGGCTGCTGTCCCCTGCCGTCCGATCACGTCCTGGAGCGAGGTCCCACGACGCACGGCACGAGCCGTCCGTCTCATCGCTCCAGCGGAGCCACGCGTGGTTCTTTCGGGCCCGCCCCTGGCTGGCACGGACACCGGGACCAACGACGTCCTGGGCGTGCCGGTCACGCGCCGTACGGGTGAGGCGGCACGTGGACGTGTATCCGGTCGCACGGTCGTACGAGGATGCGCACTACGAGGATGCGCACTACGAGGATGCGCACTACGAGGATGCGCACTACGAGGATGCGCACTACGAGGATGCGTGCGTACGAAAATGCGCGCCGCGGGTCAGACGCGGCCCCGGCACAGCTCCAGCAGGGTCATCGCGAGGGCGGTGCCGGGCTTGCCGAGGGCCTCCCGGTAGCGGCCGAGGATCTCCATCTCGCGGGAGAGGTTGACCCGGCGGCCGCCGGAGCCGATGCGGGCCTCCTGGATGACGGCGGAAACCGCCACGCGCTCCTGGATGAGGCCGATGATGCGGTCGTCGAGCGCGTCGATGCGTACGCGCGCGCCCGTGATCACGTCCGCGGCCTCGGGCGTATGGGCGCCGGTCTTCTCGGCGGTGCTCTGCCCGTCGGGATTGTCTCCGGCGGTGGGGTTCTTCTCGGTGGCGTTCTTCTCGGCGGCGGTGCTCGTCTCGGCGACGGCGCTCTGCTCGGTGGTGACGGCGGTCATGCCCGGGGCTCCTCAAGGGTCGGTGGGCCCCGGATCGGCACGGTCCGCACACGCCAGGCGCCCCGGACCGTATCGGCCCGGGGCGCCTGGGAAGTCGCTTGTCAGTGGCTCAAGCAGCACGACCATGGCATCCGGCGGGCCCGGTGCCATAGGTAAAGACGAAGGTCGTGTGCGAGAACATGGCCCCAGTATGCCGTGGCGACGGACGGCGTCCAACCGGGTTCGGATGGTGAGACGGGGCGGTCCGCCGCCGAAGGCCCGGCGCGGGCGGAAGGGGTCCCACGGCCACCCCGTTAGAATCGTTAGCACAGATCCCCGCCCGACCGCCGGAAGGCACCCCGTGTCATCAGCGACCCACGCTGCCGCCGCCCCCGACACCGTTCTGGTCGTCGACTTCGGCGCGCAGTACGCCCAGCTCATCGCCCGTCGCGTCCGCGAGGCCCGGGTCTACAGCGAGATCGTGCCGAGCACCATGCCGGTCGAGGAGATGCTCGCCAAGAACCCGGCGGCGATCATCCTCTCCGGCGGCCCCTCGTCGGTCTACGAGGAGGACGCCCCGACCGTCGACCGTGCCCTCTTCGAGGCCGGCGTCCCCGTCTTCGGCATGTGCTACGGCTTCCAGCTCATGGCCCAGACCCTCGGCGGGACCGTCGACAACACCGGAGCCCGTGAGTACGGCCGCACGGCGCTGACCGTCTCCAAGCCGTCCTCCACCCTCTTCGAGGGCACCCCCACCGAGCAGTCCGTATGGATGTCCCACGGCGACGCCTGCTCCGCCGCCCCCGAGGGCTTCAGCGTCTCGGCGTCCACGGACGTCGTCCCGGTGGCCGCCTTCGAGAACGACGAGAAGAAGCTGTACGGCGTCCAGTACCACCCGGAGGTCATGCACTCCACGCACGGCCAGCAGGTGCTGGAGCACTTCCTGTTCCGCGGCGCGGGCCTGTCCCCGACCTGGACCACGGGCAACGTGATCGAGGAGCAGGTCGAGGCGATCCGCGAGCAGGTCGGCACCAGGCGAGCCATCTGCGGTCTGTCCGGCGGTGTGGACTCCGCCGTCGCCGCCGCCCTCGTGCAGAAGGCCATCGGCTCCCAGCTGACCTGCGTGTACGTCGACCACGGCCTGATGCGCAAGGGTGAGACCGAGCAGGTCGAAAAGGACTTCGTCGCGGCCACCGGTGTCCAGCTGAAGGTCGTCGACGCCCAGGAGCGCTTCCTCACCGCGCTCCAGGGCGTCTCCGACCCCGAGGAGAAGCGGAAGATCATCGGCCGCGAGTTCATCAGGGTCTTCGAGCAGGCCCAGGCGGAGATCGTCGCGGAGGCCGGCGAGAGCGGCGAACCGGTCGAGTTCCTTGTCCAGGGCACCCTCTACCCGGACGTCGTCGAGTCCGGCGGCGGCACCGGCGCGGCCAACATCAAGTCGCACCACAACGTGGGCGGCCTCCCCGAGGACCTCGAGTTCAAGCTGATCGAGCCGCTGCGCAAGCTGTTCAAGGACGAGGTCCGCATGGTCGGCCAGGAGCTCGGCCTGCCGGAGGAGATCGTCCAGCGCCAGCCCTTCCCGGGCCCGGGCCTCGGCATCCGTATCGTCGGCGAGGTCACCAAGGAGCGGCTCGACCTCCTCCGTGAGGCCGACGCCATCGCCCGCGAGGAGCTGACGGCGGCCCGCCTCGACCGCGACATCTGGCAGTGCCCGGTGGTCCTGCTCGCCGACGTCCGCAGCGTCGGTGTCCAGGGCGACGGACGCACCTACGGCCACCCGATCGTGCTGCGGCCGGTCTCGTCCGAGGACGCCATGACCGCCGACTGGTCGCGGCTGCCGTACGACGTGCTCGCTAAGATCTCCACCCGGATCACCAACGAGGTCCGCGACGTCAACCGGGTCGTCCTCGACGTGACCTCGAAGCCGCCGGGGACCATCGAGTGGGAGTGATCCGGGGGAGCTCCCGGATCGAGCGGGCGTGATCCCGGGGATCTTCCCTATCGAGCGGGCGTGATCCCAGGGATCTTCCGCATCGAGCGGGCGTGACCCCGCGGATCTCCCGGGTCACGTCCGCCGGAGAGCGCGCACCGGCTCTCCGGGCTTCCAGACCTCGACGACCAGATACGTGTCGTCCTCGACGTGGGTCCGTACGACCTCCGTCAGCTCGGTGCGGAAGAGGTGGAACGGCTGCGGCGGTTCCACCTCTTTCACATACGCGGCCTTCGTGGCCGGGTCGTCGACCTCCACCGCCCTCCCGGTGATCCGCACGTCCCCGCCGCCCATCCCGGTGCCCGGCCCCGGATTCGCCTGCAACGCGAAGCGCGGGTCGCGGCGCAGGTCGAGCGCCTTCAGGGAGCCGGGCATCATCCCGAACCACAGCTCCCCGTGCAGGAAGCGCACCTCGAGGCCGGTGGTGCGCGGCATGCCGTCCTTGCGGAGCGTGGCCAGGACATGGTGGGTGAACGCCTCGAAGCGTGCCTCGACGGTGGTGGCGAGCTCGGGTTCCGCCGCGGTGAAAGCCGCCCAGTTCGTTCTCATGGGGCAAGTCTGTCGCCGATACCGGACATCTTCTGTCCGGTATCCGATGTGAGCGTCATCTTTACAAACCTGCGCTGTCATCCGGGCCTGACCGACGGTAACTTCCGCCCCGACCGTCAACCCAGCGCCGGAGGACCCATGCACGGCCCCACTCCGCCCCCGCCCCTGCCCACCGACCGGCTGACATTCGCGATGCCGCCGATGCACGAGTCGGTCGAGGACGAACGGGCGCACCGCAAGGAGCGGCTCGCGGGCGCGCTGCGGATCTTCGGACGGCTCGGCTTCGAGGACGGCGTCTCCGGGCACATCACCGCCCGGGACCCGGAGTTCAGCGACTGCTTCTGGGTCAACCCGTTCGGGATGCCCTTCCGGCACGTCACCGTGAGCGACCTGGTGCTCGCCAACCAGGACGGGCAGGTGCTCCAGGGCCGTTACCACGTGAACCAGGCGGCGTTCACCGTGCACGCCCAGGTGCACGCCGCCCGCCCCGACGCCGTCGCCGTCGCCCACTGCCACTCGGTGCACGGGCGGGCCCTCGCGGCACTCGGTGATCTGCTCGACCCCATCACCCAGGAGTCCTGCGCCTTCTACGAGGACCACGCCGTCTACGACTCCTACACCGGCGTCGTCGTGGACACCGAGGAGGGTCGCCGGATCGCCGATGCGCTCGGCAGCCGCAAAGCGCTGGTGCTGCGCAACCACGGGCTGCTGACCGTCGGCGACTCGGTGGACGCTGCGGCCTGGTGGTTTCTGTCGATGGAACGCTCGTGCCAGGTGCAGCTGACCGCGAAGGCCGCGGGACGGCCCGTCCTGATAGACCACCGGAAGGCGGTGGAGACCCGCGAGCAGCTCGGCGGGGACCTGGTGGCCTGGATCAACTACCAGCCGCTGTGGCAGGACATCAGCCGCAGCGAGCCCGACCTCCTGACCTGACCGATCGCCGCCGGCTCGATCCGGGTGAGGGGCGGCCGGGGCAACAGGGATTTTTTCGATGGCGGTCAAGGGAGTGTCAATCGACAGTCCGTTCTTTCACCCGCTCTGACCGGACCTGGCGGACGCGGGGCGTGTTTCGTACGGCACAATTCGCTGTCGTCGCATGCCAGTTGCGGTGGTGGGTGCGGCTTGGGATCTGGTGTGTGGAAGGCGGCAGCGGTCGTGGCGGTGCAGGAGGCGAGGCAGGGCGCGGGGCGCGGAAGCGGTCCGGGTACGCACGAGGGTGGCTGCACCTGCGGGGACTGCCCCCACGGCGCGCGTGAGGGGCACCGGCGCGCGGTCGCCGAATTCCTTGCGAAACGGGACGAGTTCGCCTCCGGGCGGGGGCTGCCCCCGGCGGTCGCGCACTCGGCGTCCGCGTCCCGTCAGTGGGTGTCCGACGAACTGACCCAGTCCGCGGGCCTGGTCGCCGAGCGGAGCCGGGCCGACGGCGAGGTCTGGCTGGGTCGGCTGTGGCGGCTCACGGCGATCGTGGTGTGGGGCGGGATCGGCGTCCTGCTGCTGACGCAGGCACTGACGGCGATCGGGGCGGGCTGGACAGCGGCGCGGACGGCCGGACTGGTCGCGGCCGTGCTGGCGGGTGCCGCGCTCACCGCCGCCGGCCATCTGCACCGGGCGCGCGGCGGGGCGCTCGCGCCCGTCATCGGCGAGGACAACCGGCTGTCGACCTCGCGTGCGGTGGCGGCCGGCTGGGTGCTGTTCGTCGTGTACGCGCTGCTGGTGCTCATCGGTGAGCTGGCGGTGGCCTCGGCGCACGACAGGCGCGACGCGCTGATCGCCGGACTCGACCTCGCCCGCGGGGCGGGCGTGGTGACCGTGGTCGCCGTGGTGTCCGGGATCGCGGTCCTGGTACGGAGGGTGGTGGGGCTGCGCGTCCTCGGCCAGCGCCTGCAGAAGGTACGTGCCGACCGGCCCCGGGCGGCGGACCTGATGACGGACGACTCCGGACGCGGGAGCTTCGCGGACATCCAGTACGTGGTGATCAGCGGGGTCGCGCTGCTCTTCGCGGTGGTACGGCTGGCCCGCCGCCCCGACCGGTTTCCCGACCTGCCGTGGAGTCTCGCCCTGCTCGTACTGGTCTCCGCCGCCACCTACCTCGCCGGGAAGTACGCCGAGGGCGGTCGCCCGGTGATCCTGTCGGTGGTCCGGGCCCGGGAGGCGGGCGATCTGGACGCGTCGATCCGCACGGGCGACGACATCGAGATCCGGGGTGCCGGCTTCGTACCGTCCGGCGCCGAGACGGCGGACCGTCTGTCCCGGATGGCGGTCCGCATCGGCACGGTCCACGTCCATGTGCCCCTGGTCCCGGTCCCCGGCGGCTTCAGCAACCCCACGGACACGCTGCTGACCGTCCCGGTACCGGCCGATGTGGAACCCGGGAGGGTGGACGTCCAGGTGGTGACGGCGGCCGGGGTGGAAACCAACCGGGTCACCATCGACGTGACGGAGTGACAGCTATCCGCCTTCCACCGTTCGGCCCAGTGTGCCCCCGACCGGCCCATCCCGGCGCAAGGCGGAGGGAGACGGGGACGCAGGCGCGGAAGGCGGGGCCGGGTCCGGGTCGTTCGTGTCCACAAAGCCCCCGTCGGGGGCCGGAGGCCGCAAAGTCGGCGCACACCGGTGAGCGATTGCCCTCCTTCGTACGTATGGTCTGTTGAGGGGTCAACGGCACGCGGGTGAGAGGCGGCGGACACGATGGCTCAGGGCATGCGCACGGACACCCATACTTCGTACATCGAGGAGGACCGCTCCTGGCAGGACACCGCCACCCGGTACGCCCTGCTTCCTCTGCGCATCTTCCTCGGCGTCACTTTCATCTACGCGGGCTTCGACAAGCTCACCAGCAGCACCTTCCTGCACGACTCGGGCTCCGGCTCGATCGGCGACCTGATGCGCACCGTGCGTGGCTCCTCCGCGATCCCGGCCCTGGTCGACCTCGCGCTGAAGAATCCCTCCGGCTTCGGATACGCCATGGCCCTCGGTGAGCTGGCCGTCGGCATCGGCACACTCGTCGGTCTGCTGGCCCGCCTCGCCGCGCTCGGCGGTGCGCTCATCTCGCTGAGCCTGTGGCTGACCGTGAGCTGGGCCTCCACGCCCTACTACTACGGCAACGACCTCGCCTACCTGATGGCCTGGCTTCCGTTGGTCCTCGCCGGCGCCCCCGTCCTCTCCCTGGACGCCCCCCTCCGCTCCCGACGACGGCAGCGCCGACACATGGACGCCTACCGGTAAACCACCACGGGCCCCACGCCCATGAGCAGACCGGCGACGCCGGGTCCTTCCGGGCAGGTGAGTGGGCGTGGCCCGGGGGCCTGCCGGTCGCGGGCGATACCGGGTCCCAACCGGGCCGGTGGCGGGGATACGGCACGGGGGCCTGACGGTCGCGCGGCGCCCCCCGGGACCATCACGGCGGTCGGGCTAGCGAGCCGTCGCTCCGTCCCCTTCGGTGGGGGATTCCTCGGGGGTCGAGCGGCCCCTGCGTATCGCGCGGGTCAGCATGCCGGTCAGGGCCGCGAGGCAGATCCCGCCGCCGACGATCGGGACGATCGCGAACCACGGCGCTTCCCAGGCCCCACGCGCGTCGCCGATGAAGACGACCCCCGCGGCGGCCAGAAACGCACCGGCGACCAGCCGGCCGGGCTGGAACTCATGACGCAGCACGGGTCACCTCCACCTGGCCCATACCGACCTGCAAGCTGAGGTCGAGCGTGGCAACGCTCTTCGTCCCCGGCGGGGGAGAGAGCGTCACCTCCTTGTGCCTGCCGGTCTCGACGTCCACGTCCTTCGTGGACTCGCCCGGCAACCGGATGTCGCCGACACCGGCGTCGATCCTCAGCCTCACCGTCGAGTCCGCGGGCACCACCACCTTGAGCCGGCCCACGCCCACCTCCGCCCGGGTCGTCACCGTCCGGTCCCCGTCCGGCTTCAGACGGCTGAGATCCAGGGTGCCCACGCCGGTGCCGAGGTCGTACTTCCCCTGCACGGCGGCTGCCGACACAGGAGCCCACGTCGTGCGCGTCCAGTGCGTACTGATGTCCCTCGGTAGCGCCACCGACGCGGCGAGCAGGGCCGCCATGAGCAGCGCCAGGAAGAAGGAGCCCGCTCCCGTACGCCCCAGGAAGGAGCTGACCGCGATGCCCGTGCCGAACACGACGAGCGCGCACGCCAGGCCCGTCTGGAGGCTGGTGCCGAGGGCCTGGTCGCTCCACGTCAGGCGGGTGCCGAGGCCGCCCGCGAGCAGGGCGAACAGGAACACCCAGCCGCCGATCCAGCGCGGCCCCCGTGGCGCGGGGCGGGGCGCCGTCTGTATCCGCCGGCCGTAGGAGGTGCCGCGGGCGATGTTGACCGCCGCCGCGACATCCCGGCTCGGCGTGTCGCTCGGGCCCCACAGATAGCCCGTGCCGCCCACATGTGTGCCGTCCTTGATGATGGGGTCGCGCCACCAGGAGGGGTAGACGGCGGGGACGGGCGGTGCCGTTGCCTCCGGGGGCGCGTCGGCGACCGCCTGGGCGGCCAGCGGGTCCGGGTCGGGAGCGCCGCGCTGCCGCGACCAGTACCCCGCGCCGGCGAGGAGCAGCGACAGGACGGCGGCGAAGGTCAGTACTCCGCCGTTCCTGAGCATCGACAGGAAGACCCCGCAGCCCACCAGGGCGAAGAGGACCGCGGCCAGCCCCTGACCGTCGACGCGGCCCGTCAGCAGCTTGCGGGTCTCGTTCTCCTCCTCGTCCTCGTAGGGGACGAAGAGCCAGCAGAATCCGTAGAAGATGAGGCCGAGGCCGCCCGCCGCGGAGAGCACCGCAAGCCCGATCCGGAAGATCACCGGGTCCATGTCGCACTGCCGCCCGAGGCCGGCGCAGACGCCGGCCAGCATCTTGTGCCCCCGGTCGCGCCGGAAGTGGCCGGCGCCCTCGCCGGTCTCGGCCCCGCTCTCGGAGGGCGTGCCGTCGTGTCCGGGCGTCTTCCCCCGCGCGCCGACCCCGGCCGCGGAGAACTGCGCGCCTGTGTCGTCCCGCCCGGTCCCGCCTGGGGCTCGGCCCGGGGGCTGGTGCCTGCCCTCGCTCACGTCGTCGCCCGCGTTCCCGTACTCGTCCCCGTTGTCCCGCACGGCCGCATCCTGCCGTACGGTCCCGTCCTCGTGTGCGCGCGGCTCCTCTCCCGAGGCTCCAGGGGCAGCCGAGGCGTGCCGGGCGTCGGGGCCGTGCCCCGCGCCGGGGCGCCGCCCCGCTGCCGTGTGCCGCTGATCGGTCATGCGTCCATGGTCCCCGCCGGTGCCGCCCGGCGGCAGTCGGGACGGCCCTGGCCGAACCCTGAAATCTGCCCTGACAGTCGTCAAGGGAAGTGTTCGATCACCCGGATTCGAAGATCAGGGGAGTCTCCGGGGCCCACCCTGATGTCCGGGCAGGCGGCTCGTGTGACCATCGTTGGCATGCCGGACGCCGCAGGAGTGCCTCTCGCCGACCCACGGCCGCCGCGCAAGCTCTACCGCAGCAGCGACGGACGCTGGCTCGGGGGAGTGGCGCGGGGGCTCGCCGGGCATCTCGGGCTGCCCGTGATCTGGGTGCGCCTCGTGTTCGTGGGCCTGATGACGGCGGACGGCCTCGGCGCACTGCTGTACGCCGCGTTCTGGTTCTTCGTGCCGCTCGGTGTCGGCGGCGTCGACGACCGCCGCTCCCCCTCCCTGGTGGGCACCGGGACCTCGCCCGACGGCCGTCGCAGGCTGGTCGCCCGCAGACCCGACCGGGGTCAGATCGTCGCCCTGCTCCTCATGGTCGTCGTGGCGGTGACCTTCGTCGGCAGTGTCAATCTCGGCGGCGGTGCCAAGGCGTATCTCATCCCGGCCGTCCTCGTCGCGGCGGGCGTCGCCCTGGTCTGGCGCCAGGCGGACAACGCACGGCGGGCCCGCTGGATGGAGGTCGGCAGCCGCCGCCGCACCCTCACCCTGCTGCGTGCCGCTGCCGGGGTCCTGCTCGTCACCGCGGGCGTCTCCGGCATCTTCGTGCTCCAGGGCTCCGCCGCCCACCTGGGTTCCGTCCTTCAGGCCGCGCTCGCGGTCCTCGTCGGCATAGCGCTGCTCGCCGGACCGTACCTCGTGCGCATGTCCCAGGACCTGTCCGAGGAGCGCCTGATGCGCATCCGCGCCCAGGAGCGCGCGGAGGTCGCCGCGCACGTCCACGACTCGGTCCTGCACACCCTGACCCTGATCCAGCGCAACGCGGAGAACTCGGGCGAGGTGCGCCGCCTCGCCCGCGCCCAGGAGCGCGACCTGCGCGCGTGGCTGTACAAACCGGAGGGCACCGGCAAGGACGAGGACGAGGAGCCCCGCACCCTGGCGGAGGCGGTCCGGCGCAACGCGGCGGAGGTGGAGGACAAGCACGGCGTCCCCATCGAGGTGGTCGTCGTCGGTGACTGCCCCCTCGACGATCGGACGGCCGCGCAGATGCAGGCCGCGCGCGAAGCGATGGTGAACGCCGCCAAGTACGGTGGCGAGGGCGGCGCCGTCCAGGTCTATGCCGAGGTCGAGGGGGGGACCGTGTTCGTGTCCGTCCGCGACCGCGGCCCCGGCTTCGACCTCGACGCGATACCCGCGGACCGCATGGGTGTCAGAGAATCGATCATCGGCCGTATGGAGCGCAACGGCGGCAGGGCACGGCTGCGCGCGGTGCCGGGCGGCGGCACGGAGGTCGAGCTGGAGATGGAGAGGGCGGAGACTACGACATGAGCGACGCGAACGAGCCGGGCGGCCCGGCGGAGCCGGAGCGCGCGGACGGGGACACGGGGGAGCGGCGCGTGCGGGTCGTGCTCGTCGACGACCACCGCATGTTCCGCACGGGCGTCCGCGCGGAGATCGGACAGACCGAGCGGACCGGCGTCGAGGTCGTCGGGGAGGCCGCGGACGTCGACCAGGCCGTTTCGGTGATCACCGAGACGCGCCCCGAGGTGGTGCTTCTCGACGTCCATCTGCCGGGCGGCGGCGGGGTGGAGGTGCTGCGTCGCTGTGCCGCGTTCACCTCGGACGCCGAGCGGCCGGTCCGGTTCCTCGCACTGTCCGTGTCGGATGCGGCGGAGGACGTGATCGGGGTGATCCGCGGAGGCGCCCGGGGATATGTGACAAAGACGATCACCGGCTCGGATCTCATCGACTCGATCTTCCGCGTCCAGGAGGGCGACGCCGTCTTCTCCCCGCGCCTGGCCGGCTTCGTGCTCGACGCCTTCGCCTCGACCGACGCGCCGCCCGTCGACGAGGACCTCGACCGTCTCACCCAGCGCGAGCGCGAGGTCCTGCGCCTCATCGCCCGCGGCTACGCGTACAAGGAGATCGCCAAGCAGCTGTTCATCTCGGTGAAGACGGTCGAGTCCCATGTCTCGGCGGTCCTGCGCAAGCTCCAGCTGTCCAACCGCCATGAACTGACCCGCTGGGCGACGGCACGCCGGCTGGTCTGACGCCGCCCCGGTCGCCCCGGGGCGTGGGCACGGGCTCACACCACCCGCGTGGCCCCCGCGAACGGCATCTCGTCGATCGGCGCCAGCCGTACCGGTGCCGACGGGTTCGGCGCGTGGATCATCTGGCCGTGCCCCACATAGATCCCCACATGGCTGACCCCGGAGTAGAAGAACACGAGGTCGCCGGGCAGGAGCGCGGAGCGCGGGACGCGGCGGCCCGCGCCGATCTGGGCGTATGTCGTCCGGGGGAGCGAGACGCCCGCCGAGTGGTACGCGGCCTGCACCAGTCCCGAGCAGTCGAAGGCGTGGGGTCCGGTGGCACCCCAGACATAGGGGCTGCCGAGCTTGCCGTACGCGTACGCCACCGCTGCCCCCGCCCGTGCGTCGGGTGCCTCCGTGGCCGCCTGCGATGCCGAGACCGTCCCCGCCAGGCCTCGCCCCGCCGACCCTGACGTATCTCCCGCGCCCGTGGCCGCCGTGAGCTGTGCCCGCTGGGCCTCCGTCAGCCGGGACAGCAGCCGCCGCGCCTCACTCAGCTTCTCGGTGACCGTCCGCTTCTGCCGCCGGAGCTCCGCCTGACGCGAGGTCAGGGATGCCAGTTCCACGCGCGCGGCCCCGCGCAGCCGCTCGATCTCCCGCATCTGCGTGCGTACGCGTGTCACGGCCGCCGCCCGACGGCTGTCGACCCGCTCGGCGAACGCGGCGTCGTCGAGGTACCGTCCGGGATCCGACGAGAGCAGGAGCCGCACCGACGGGTCGACACCGCCCCCGCGGTACTGCGCCGTCGCGGCCGAACCCAGCGCCTCGCGCGCCGATCGGAGCCGGTCCGTGCGGCGCGCGGCCTCGTCCCGCAGAGCGTTGAGCCGTTGCGCGGCCCGTTCCGCCTGGTCTTTGGCCCCGTTGTACTTCTCGGTCGCGACCTCCGCCTCCCGGTACAGCCGGTCCACCTCGGCCTTGGCCTGGGCCGGGGAGAGCGGCGGTTCGGCGTGCCCGGTCCCGTCGAAGCCGGTCGCGGACGCCGCTCCCGCGAGGGCGATCGTGGCGGCGGTCCGGGCCGTGGTCCCGCCGAGCGAACGCTGTCTGGGCTTGCGGTGCGCTGCCACCTGACCGTCACGTCCTTTCCTCCGGCCGTCGGGGCGACGGGCGGTGTCACGCGTCCGGCGGCGGCCCGCACAGGGGGAGCAGGCCGCCGCCGGACTTTCTCGGCGGTGGTGTCCGGCGGCCGCCCCTGGCCCGGGCGGCGGTGGGGAGCCGGTCACCTGATGGAGGACGCTAAACCGGCCGTGACCGTCCTGTGACGCGATGTCCGGAAGTGGCACGACCGGACTGACGGTGACCGCATGCGACCGTGATCCCGCCTCGAGGCCGCCGACTTCACACTGTGCGATGACCGTTGCGGCGGTTTCCGGGCGCGGGGTCATGACGGAGTGCTATGGGACGCATATATGCGTGGGTCCGGAGGCCGTGCGACCCCCGCACACCGCGTGGGCCGGTGTCGAAGCCCGCCGCCCCCCTCACTAGGCTCCGGCCCCATGGACGTACTCATCCATCTCTTCGTCGCCCTGCACATCCTCGGCATCGCCGCGCTCCTCGGCGGCTTCCTCACCCAGATGAAGGCGATGGGCCGGGGCACGGCCCGTTTCGTGCCCGCGATGCTGCACGGCGCGCTGACCATGCTGGTCACGGGCGTGGCTCTGGTCGGCCTCGACCAGGCGGACCACCACCACGTCAACACCATCAAGATCGGCGTCAAGCTGGCCCTGCTGATCGTGATCCTCGGCCTGGTCTACGTGAAGCGCGACGAGGAGACGGTCGAGAAGCCCCTCTTCGCCCTGGTCGGTGCGCTGACCATGGCCAACGTCTTCATCGCCGTGCTGTGGACCTGACGCTCTCCACCACGGACCTGACGGCTACCGCCAGAACCGCGCACCAGGCGGCCACCGCGATCCACAGCAGCACCTGGCCGGGTCCACGCAGCCACGGCGCCCGGAGGGCGGCGGCGACGGACAGCGCCGCCACCGCCGTCATCGCCATCGAGAAGACGGTCGACCACCGCCGTACGTCGTAGCCGGTGCGCGGCCGGAGCAGTTCGGCCGCCGCCAGCACGCAGTACCAGACGAAGGCGAGGGCGAGGAGGGCGATGGTGACGCTCCGCAGGACCGTGTTGTCGTCCTTGTTCCAGAGGTAGAGGCCGCTGCCCGCGGCGGCGATCAGCCGCGATCCGGCCACCGCGGAGAGGGCGAGCGCACCGCTCGCCATCCAGTGGTCGCCCGCGCCGGCGGCCACCTGCCGCCGGTCGAAGCACCGCAGCCCGATCAGATAGAACGCCAGGCCGAGCCAGAAGAAAACCAGCCCCGCGTGGGCGAGCCAGGCCACCCGGACGGCCGCGGCCAGTACCGCCCCGAGCACTGCGATTCCCTCTGCCGCCACACATCCGAGGAACACGGCCCCGGACATACCGCGCTCCCAGTTCCGTACCACCAGGAGGACCAGGACCGCCCACAGCGCGAAGGCCAGCGCGAGGAGCGCCTCGGCGAGCTGCTGCCCGTACAGGCCGGAGATCCCGGTGCCCAGCAGGGCGGTGGCCGGAACCACGGTGAGCGCGGCCGGGGAGCCGACAGGCCACCCCGGGAGCCCTCGCGGCAGCCGTACGGCGATGTCGGCCACCAGGCCCAGCCAGGCGGCGCCCGCCAGCGCCAGGGCGATACGGGAGAGGAGCTCGTATCCGGCCTGTTGCAGCCCGACCGACAGGGCGCCGGTCGCCAACACGGCGGCCCCGGTGGCGGGCGGACGCTGTGCCCACCAGGTGCGGAGCGCGGAGGTGCCAGACATGCGCCCGATGCTAGGGACGCGCGCACGGCTTGCGTACGGGGCACGCGCGCGTGAAGCCAGAAAACAACCCCACGCGCGCGTACCGGAACCTTGAGCCGTCGGTGTCAGGCAGGCCGCACCACGCTGTGGATGATCGACGCGCCGCCGTAGTAGATCGACTCCTCGCGCACGTAGGCGCCCGGCTTCGGGGCGTGGATCATCATGCCGTTGCCGATGTAGACGCCGACGTGGCTGACGTCGTCGTAGAAGAAGACCAGGTCACCTGGCTGCGCCTCGGCGAGCGGCACCATCGCGCCGGCGTTCACCTGGTCGTATGTGGTGCGGGGGAGCGTCAGCCCGGCGGTCTTCCACGCGGCCTGGGTCAGGCCCGAGCAGTCGTAGGACCCGGGGCCCGTCGCGCCCCACACGTACGGCTTGCCGATCTGCGCGCGGGCGAAGGCGAGGGCCTTCGCGGCCTTCGTCGCGTACGAGGAGTCCACAACGGAGGACCCCGCGGCAGTGCCAGAGGAAGAGCCCGTTGCGGAGGATCCCGAGGAGGAGTGCGTTGCGGACGCCCCTGAGGAGCCGGTCGTCGTGCTCGACGACGACTGTTCCCGCTGCCGGTCCGCCTGCTGCCGTGCCAGCGCCTCCGCCTGGCGCCGGGCCTCCTCCTGCTTCCGCTTCTCGAGCGCGGCGAGCCGTGCCTTCTCCTGGGCGGTCAGCTCGGACAGCAACTGCCGTGCGGCGGCGAGCTTCTTCTGGACGTCCGTCTTGGCCGACCTCAGTGTCGCCTGCGACTCGGTGAGCGTCCGGAGGCTGTCGGTGGCCTCCTGCCGCTTCTTCATCGTCGCGGCCTGGTCGGTCACGTACTGGTCGACCGCTTCCTTCTGACGGCCGGTGAGCCGGCTCATCAGCTGCGTCTGGTCGAAGTAGTCCTGGGGGTTGTCGGCCAGCAGGAAGGTGGCCGTGTCGGGGGCCTCGGTCCCGGTCCGGTACTGCGCGGCGGCGAACGAACCCAGCTTGTCGCGCGCCTCGTTGAGCTCCTGGGTGCGCCGGGCGACGCCGTCGAGGAGCGTGTCGACGGTCCTGCGCTGCCTGGCCGTCCTCTCCTTGGCCGCGTTGTACCTGTCGGTGGCCGACTCCGCCTGGCGGTAGAGGTCGTCGACCTTCTTCTCGACCTCCTCGACGCTGGGTCTGTCGTCGGCGGAGGGCGCGGCGTGGGCCGTCTGGGAGAGCAGTGCCACGGACGTGAGGGCCGCCGTCGCGAGAGCGGGGGTCCGTATGCCCGCGAAGCGTGGGCCCGAGGGGCGGGACTTTCGGTGCGCCGCCATGAAAGGCGTCTCCTTCCGTACTCCGCCTACCGGGTTAGCTGTCGGGTTCGGGCGGGTGGTTCCGGAAGGTGTGCCCTACGGCCGCGCCCACAGGGCGGTCGGCCGATTCACCCCAGGTCGGGTGGGTCCCCGGCTCCGGCTGCCACGGGGCGCACCGGACTCGGCGGAGGCCGCGCGGCCCGGCGACCTTCGCCGGTGAGGGTCGTACGGCCCGCCCGGCACGGTAGCCAACTCATGTGGCGCCTGTGAAGGTTGAGGCGAGATTTGTCCGATACGTTTTTGTGACCTTGGTTTTCCGGACCGTCGTCGAGCGCGGACCGTGAACCGACGGGTCCGGACGGTGACGCCTGCTGTCCACGTCCGGGGGTCGAGTTTTCGGGACGGCGGCCGGTTGTCGGCGGGGCGCCCTAGACTCGGAGAGCGATGAGCAGCCTCTTTGACGACAGTTTCCTGGCGGACCTCAAGGCCACCCCGGCCCATGAGGAGGCGCCCCCACCGCCCGAGGACGATCACGCTCCGGAGCCCGTTCCGGACGATCTGTTCGGCGGGCGGTTCGACCTGCCTCCGGCCCGGGACGCGTACTACCGCGACGGCGCGCCCCGCCCCGCCCTCGACCCGAGGGCACTGCTCGAGGGGTTGAACGAGAACCAGCGCGCGGCGGTCGTGCACGCCGGCTCCCCCCTGCTCATCGTCGCCGGTGCCGGATCCGGCAAGACCCGTGTGCTCACTCACCGCATCGCCTATCTGCTGGCCGAGCGGGGCGTGCATCCCGGGCAGATCCTCGCGATCACCTTCACCAACAAGGCCGCGGGCGAGATGAAGGAGCGCGTCGAGCAGCTCGTCGGCCCGCGCGCGAACGCGATGTGGGTGATGACCTTCCACAGCGCGTGCGTCCGCATCCTGCGCCGTGAGAGCAAGAAGCTCGGCTTCACCTCGTCCTTCTCGATCTACGACGCCGCCGACAGCAAGCGTCTGATGGCGCTCGTCTGCCGCGACCTGGACCTCGATCCCAAGCGGTTCCCGCCCAAGTCGTTCAGCGCCAAGATCTCCAACCTGAAGAACGAGCTGATCGACGAGGAGGACTTCGCCGCCCAGGCCGCCGACGGCTTCGAGAAGACCCTCGCCCAGGCGTACGCGCTCTACCAGTCGAGGCTCCGCGAGGCGAACGCGCTCGACTTCGACGACCTGATCATGACGACGGTCAACCTGCTGCGCGCCTTCCCGGACGTCGCCGAGCACTACCGCCGCCGTTTCCGCCACGTCCTCGTCGACGAGTACCAGGACACCAACCACGCCCAGTACGCGCTGGTCCGCGAGCTGGTCGGCACCTCCGAGCACCCCGTGGACGTGCCGCCCGGCGAGGACGACCTCCAGCCCGCCGAGCTGTGCGTCGTCGGTGACGCCGATCAGTCGATCTACGCCTTCCGCGGTGCCACCATCCGCAACATCCTCCAGTTCGAGGAGGACTACCCGGACGCCACCACGATCCTCCTGGAGCAGAACTACCGCTCCACGCAGACGATCCTGAGCGCCGCGAACGCGGTCATCGAGCGCAACGAGTCGCGCCGCCCCAAGAACCTGTGGACCAACGCGGGCGCGGGCGCGCGGATCACCGGCTACGTCGCCGACACCGAGCACGACGAGGCGCAGTTCGTCGCCGAGGAGATAGACCGCCTCACCGACCGGGGCGAGGCCAAGACGGGAGACGTCGCCGTCTTCTACCGCACCAACGCCCAGTCCCGTGTCTTCGAAGAGGTCTTCATCCGCGTCGGCCTGCCCTACAAGGTCGTCGGCGGTGTCCGCTTCTACGAGCGCAAGGAGGTCCGGGACGTCCTGGCGTACCTGCGGGTGCTGGCGAACCCGGAGGACTCTGTTCCGCTTCGGCGCATCCTGAATGTGCCGAAACGGGGCATCGGTGAGCGCGCCGAGGCGATGATCGACGCCTTGGCGCAGCGGGAGAAGATCAGCTTCCCGCAGGCACTGAGCCGCGTGGACGAGGCGTACGGCATGGCGGCTCGCTCGACGAACGCGGTCAAGCGGTTCAACGCGCTGATGGAGGATCTGCGGACCGTCGTGGAGTCGGGCGCGGGTCCGGCCACGGTCCTGGAAGCCGTCCTGGAACGCACCGGCTATCTGGCCGAACTCCAGGCCTCGACCGACCCCCAGGACGAGACCCGCATCGAGAACCTCCAGGAACTCGCCGCCGTCGCCCTGGAGTTCGAGCAGGAGCGCGGCGAAGCGACCTCGGGGGCCGCCGGCCCGGGAGGCACGCTGGCCGACTTCCTGGAGCAGGTCGCCCTGGTCGCGGACTCCGACCAGATCCCCGACGAGGACGAGGGCGACGGCGTCATCACGCTGATGACCCTCCACACCGCGAAGGGCCTGGAGTTCCCGGTGGTCTTCCTGACCGGCATGGAGGACGGCGTCTTCCCGCACATGCGCGCGCTCGGCCAGACCAAGGAACTGGAGGAGGAGCGCCGCCTGGCGTACGTCGGCATCACCCGCGCCCGGGAGCGGCTCTACCTCACCCGGTCCGCCATGCGCAGCGCCTGGGGCCAGCCCTCCTACAACCCGCCCTCCCGCTTCCTGGAGGAGATCCCGGACCAGCATGTGGAGTGGAAGCGGACGGGCTCGTCCTCCGCTCCCGTCTCCTCGGGGCCGGTCTCGGGAGTGGCGGCCTCCCTGTCGTCGTCGCTGTCGTCGTCCCGGTCGCGGTCCTCGGCCGCGGGCGCGTCCGGTTTCGCCACGCGCCGGGGCGGTGCGGCGGAGAGGCCGGTGGTCTCCCTTGCGGTCGGCGACCGCGTCACGCACGACCAGTTCGGACTGGGCACGGTGGTCGGTGTGAAGGGCACGGGCGCGAACGCGGAGGCGACGATCGACTTCGGCGACACGAAGCCGAAGCGGCTGCTGCTGCGGTACGCGCCGGTGGAGAAGCTGTAGAGCCGGCGGCCAAGCCGTAGAGCGAAACGGCCGAGCCCCCGTCGAAGGGCGGGGGCTTACCGGCGGGCCGATCATGTGGGTCGATCAGGCGGGACGATCAGGTGGGGTCCAGTCCGTGGCTGCGCAGCCAGGGCAGCGGGTCTATCGCGGCGCCCCCGCTCGGCCGCACCTCGAAGTGCAGGTGAGGGCCGGTGGAGTTGCCCGAGTTGCCGGAGTACGCGATCGGCTGGCCGGCCTTCACGATCGTCCCGGACGGGACCCGGTAGCTGGAGAGGTGGCAGTACCACGTCTCCGTGCCGTCCTTGGCGGTCACGATCATCATGTTGCCGTAGGCGCTGTTCCACTGGGTGCGGACCGTGCCGTCGGTCGCGGCCATGACCGTGGTGCCGTAGGAGACGGGGAAGTCGATTCCGGTGTGCACCGACATCCAGTTGACCCCGGCCTGGCCGAAGTAGGCGCTGAGCCCCCTCTGCAGGACCGGGAGCACGAACTTCGGGCGCAGCCGCTCCTTGAGGGCCGCCTCCGCCGCCGCCTTCTTCTTCTCGGCCACCTGCTGGGCCTTGAGGTCGATACGTTCCTGCGTACGGCTCGCCCGGTCGGCGAAGTCGTTCGCGCCCGCGGAGAGGCTCTCGAGCTGGGAGTCCAGCTTGTTGTTCGCGGCGGACGGCTTCACCGGCGTCGCCTCGGACGCACTCGCCGTCGTCTCCTTGCCCTCGCCGCTGCCCGCGCCGACCGTCGCGGCGGCGATCCCGGCGACCCCCATCACGCATGCCGACGGCACGGCCACCGTCAGGAGCGCGGAGCGCTTCGCCGGGGAACGGCGCCGGGACCGGCCGGCCGCGCGGGACGCGGCGCGCGGGGCCGGTACAGGAGCGATCTCCTCCTGGTCGTCGAGCAGGGGCGCGTCGCCGGACGGCTCAGCCGGTGGAAATTCGCCGACGTCCAGGTCGTGGTGCTCGTACGGGAGTTGTTCGAAAGCGGCGGTGGCCTGCTGGTCGAGGCCCTCAGCGGTGTCGAAGACGTGCGTCCCCGACGGGTCGAAGGACTCGGCTCCGCTGAAGGACTCGGCTCCCCCGAAGGGTTCCGTCGCCGTGGTCGCTGTCTGCGGGTCGTGCGCCTCGTGCTCGGCGGTGCCGCCCGAGTTCCACTGGGTGGCGTCGTACGTTCCCGTGTCGAAACCCTGGGTGCCCCAGTGCCACTGCTGGGTCCGGTCGGTGGCCTGGCCCGCCTCGAGCCAGGCGTGTGCGTCCCGCTGGCCCGTGGCATCGGGGGGTCCGGCCTGCGTGGGGATGCCGGCGAGCTGCTGGTAGCCCGCGGCCCAGGCGGTCGTGTCATGGCTGCCGGTGTCGAACGCGGCGTGTTGCTGGGCGGCGTATGCGTCGTAGTGGAGCGTCTCGTGAGTGCCGGTGCCGAACGTCTGGTGACCGTCCGCGCCGGGAGCGGTGTGGCTGCTGGTCGGCCACTGGTAGGCGTCGTGCGAGCCGGTCACCGCGTCGCCCGGGAGGTCGCCGAAGAGGGGGTCGGACGAGAAGGCCGTGCCCGTGTGGCCACCGGCGCCGAACGCGGTCGCCGCCGGGTCGGGGTACGAGGTGAACTCACCGTAGTGGCCGCCGTGCCCGCCGTACGACGCGTAGTGCGCCGAGGCGGCATCGGGGGCCGGAGCCGGGGGAGTTGCGGTCCCCGACGGGTGACGGTCGTTCACCAACTTCTCTTTCGCCTCGACAGCAGGGGCTGGCAGAGCAGTGCGGCGACTGTACCCGGCGGTACGCGGGCGCGACAATCTTCCGCAGGTTTCGCTCCGGCAGGAAACGGGCAATCGGCCGTGTTTCGGCGGTCCCCGGGCAAGGCTTTGGCTTTGCGTTCGATGAACGTTCGAGGGTAAGGGGGTGACTGGGAGGTGTCTGAGCGGCTGTCACGCCACCGTCAGGCCGCCGGTGGAAGCGCCCGCCGGTGCCGTCGGCCGTACGAGATCCAGTGCCTGCCGTATCCCCGTCGCGACCGCGGGGTGGACCGGCAGGGCCAGATGGCCGATGCCGCTCACCCGAATGTTGTGCGCCAGCAGGTCAGGGTGGTCGACGCACGCCGTCTCCAGGGGATCCATCAGCGGGTCCAGATCGCTCCAGAAGCTCACGAAGTGCGTACGGCAGCCGGGGGCCGGCTCGCGCAGCTCCTTGATCAGCTCGGAGCCCGGACGCATCTGGCGGACGATGGGGTGCGCGTTCGCGAGCGGCGCCACCCGGGTGCCCGAGTGGGGCGTGCCCAGCGTGACGAGCGTACGGACGTGGAGGTCACCGCCGAGGCGCTGCACGTAGTACCGGGCGATCAGTCCGCCCAGACTGTGGCCGACGACGTCCACCTGGGGCTGCCCTGTGCGCTCGCACAGTTCTTCGATGTGTCGGCCGAGCAGCTTCGCCGCGGTGCGGATGTCGCAGGTCAACGGCGAGTAATTGAGTGACTCTATGTGTTGCCGACCGTGCTGGGCGAGATTGCGGCGCAGCAGGACGAAGACCGAGCGGTTGTCGATGAACCCGTGGAGCAGGATGACCGGGGGCTTGGCCTCGGTCGGCAGTGTCGCGGCGTCCGGCGGGGGCGGGAGCGCGTGGGAGTGGCGCTCCTGGATGATCCCGGAGGGGTAGAGGAGCAGATGTCCGGCGAGGATCGCGAGCTCCAGGGCGGTCGCCTTCAGCAGGGCCATGGAGAGACCGGCCAGCCTGCTCGGGAACATGCGCTGGCACATCGGTAGGAAGGGCTGCACTGCCCGCGTGACCATCATGGCCGACCTCCCGTCGGCGCACGCGAGGACGCCTCTGTCCCCCGTGTGCCCTTGTGGAAAGCCGTGTGGCGGTGGGCCTGCGGGGCAGGTGCCGTGGAAACGGCCGTACCGCGGATGCGGCGCATGAGCCGATGGCGCGGCGGACGCTTCTCGTCGAGATGACGAATGACGCTTTCCGCCGTCCGCGTGATGCGGTTCCCGTCCTCCTCGTACGGGTGCGGCTCCCGCTGTCGTGCCCTTGCATTCCTTTCGCCGGCGGGCCTGCCACCCGGCGCCCGGCCGGCGGTGGCGTGACCGCCTTGATGCGGCTCTCCGTGCGCACGATCCCCTCGGACCACGGCGCGCGAGCCGCTGATGCTGCGGCGCGTGTGCCGCGGGGAGGGGGGACCCTGCGCGGCGAACGTGTCCCATTGTGTGATTTCCCCCTCGGTCACCACCGCGAAACTGCCGGTTGCGGGATGCTGGCGATAACGTTCGTTCACTTACCGGGTCGGTGCGGCGCGGGACGCCTGCGCCGTGGGGCTCGTGGCCCGTGTGTCCGCCGGTGCGGTGGTGTGGCGGCAGGGCGGTACATCGGTACAGGGTGGAGTAGTCGCTTCATGGAGGCAGTGATGGGTGTGGCAGCCGGTCCGATCCGCGTGGTGGTGGCCAAGCCGGGGCTCGACGGCCACGATCGCGGGGCCAAGGTGATCGCGCGGGCGCTGCGTGACGCGGGTATGGAGGTCATCTACACCGGCCTCCATCAGACGCCCGAGCAGATCGTCGACACGGCGATCCAGGAGGACGCCGACGCCATCGGGCTGTCGATTCTGTCCGGCGCGCACAACACGCTGTTCGCCGCGGTGATCGAGCTGCTGAAGCAGCGCGACGCGGAGGACATCCTGGTCTTCGGCGGAGGGATCATCCCGGAGGCGGACATCCCCCTGCTCAAGGAGAAGGGCGTCGCGGAGATCTTCACGCCGGGGGCGACGACCGCGTCGATCGTGGACTGGGTACGGGCAAACGTGCGCCAGCCGGCCGGGGCGTGACGCCTTCGGCGTAGGGGCGTCGGCTTTCCGGCTCGGAGGTGCCTCTGTGGGCGGGGGCGCCGAGCCGGTCCCAGACCCCCGCTCGGGCGTGACCGAGAGCGGGGGCGCCTGTGCGACCCGGCCCGCCGCGCGTGGCCCCGCCCGGGCGCGGGGGCACCGCGGGTCGGCTCACGGTTCTCCCAGTTCCTCCCGCATCGCCGCGCGCAGGCGCAGCGTCGTGGTCAGGCGCTGGAAGGCCTCGGCCCAATAGCCGCCCGCCCCCGGCGACGCGTCCTCCGGCTCGTCGGGTATCGCCGTCAGCGCGGCGAGGCGGTCCGCCTCCGCCGGGTCCAGGCAGCGCTCCGACAGGCCCATCACCCCGCTGAAGCTCCACGGATAACTTCCCGCGTCCCGCGCGATGTTGAGCGCGTCCACCACCGCGCTGCCCAGCGGGGCGGCCCACGGGACCGCGCACACCCCGAGCAACTGGAACGCCTCCGACAGTCCGTGCGTGGCGATGAACCCGGCGACCCACTCGCTCCGTTCGGCGGCACCGAGCGTCGACAGCAGTTTCGCCCGCTCGGCCAGGGACACCGCACCCGGGCCTGCGGCCTCCGGCGCCGAGGGCGGGCCGAGCAGCGCCCGGGACCAGCCGGGGTCCCGCTGCCGGACCGCCGCCCGGCACCAGGCCGCGTGCAGTTCGTCCCGCCAGTCGTCCGCCACCGGAAGCGCGACGATCTCCGTCGGAGTGCGTCCCCCAAGACGTACCGTCCACGTACCGAGCGGTGCCGCCTCCACCAACTGGCCCAGCCACCAGGAACGTGCGCCCCGGCCGGCCGGCGGTGTCGGCACCACTCCGTCGCGCTCCATGCCCGGATCGCACTCGTGCGGCGCCTCGACCACGAGCGTCGGCTCCCCGGCCGTGCGGTCCACCGCCACACAGGCCGCCGCTCGCGCCGCCATTCGCGCGGCCAGGGCCGAACCCGGCAGCGCCGACAGCAACTCCGCCGCCGTGGCCCGCACATTCCGGCTCCGGTCGGAGAGCGCCTGCTCCAGGAACGGCTCGTCCGCCGGCTCCAGGCCCGTGCGGAGCGAGTCGAGGAACATCAGGCGGTCCTCGGCCCGCTCGGTCGTCCAGGTGCCGGCCAGCAGTTCACGCGCGGCGGCCGGGTGCTGGGCGCGAAGGGCGCCGAGGAGGGCCACCCGTTCGGCGAACAGCCCCTGCCGCCAGAGGTCTTGGACGCGCTCGGGCTCCTCCGGCGGCAGTCGGGCCCCGCCACCGGGCGCGGAGCGCAGCGCGAACCGCCAGTCCGGGTTGAGCCGGGCCAGCCACAGGGCGCGCGGGCCGGCGAAGGCCAGCACCGCGGGCCGCAGGTCGGTACGCCCGCGGGCCGCGTCCAGGAGCGCGGGCAGCGCCTGTGGGGGTGGCGCGAAACCGCGTGCGTTGGCCAGCGCCAGCCACTGGGGCAGCAGCTCCATGAGGTCGGGGGCCGTCCCCCGGCGGCCGCCGGGGCCCGTGCCGGGGCGGTCGGACAGCAGCAGGGCCAGTCTGCGGGCCGCCGCGGGCGGAAGCGGCGGGCGGGGGTCCGGCGCCGACGGTTCCGGCCTGGGGCCGGCCGGTGCCGGGCGCAGCCCGGCCCTGCGGCGCACGGTCTCCACGGCGGCCAGGTCCAGCAGCGCCGTCGGCGCCTCCCGGCCGGACGCCCAGGGCGGCGTACGCCGGTCGGTGCCCAGCAGGGCCATGGTCACGAGTTCCTCCCACGGCACGGCCGAGGGCGTGTCCGGGCTGGTGGGGGTGGCACGCATATCGATCCCTTCCCGGTAGGTGGTGCGTGGTTTCGGTGTCGTCAGCACAGCGGGACCGCCTCTCCGGTGCCCTCCGGCCAGGCGGTGAGCGGAGTGAAGCCGCGGTGGCCGCACTCGCCGAAGACCGTGACGGGGACTCCGCCCGACAGGGCGACCAGGCGCCACAGACCCGGGCGGGCGCCCGCCGACGGTGTCAGGGGCAGGGCCGTGGCTCCGTCCGCGTCCGCGAGCTGCCAGGAGTCCCCGACCGGCGTCGGTATGACCCGGCCCAGCGTCACCGGGAAGGAGTCCAGCCACGGGTCGTCCCGCAGCGCCTGCACGTACCGCGCCAACGCCTCGGGCGTGGTCATCCCCGGCGGCCGTGTCCCCGTCGGTGCCGCGGGCGCGAACTGCTCGCCCAGCGCCACCCGCAGCTGCCCGGCACCCGGATACGAGGACACCTCCGCCTCCAGCGCCAAGCCCACCGGAAGCACCAGCTCCGGTGCGCGGCCGGCCGCCCCGTAGGAGAGGAGCAGCACCGTACGGCCGCAGTCCGCGCCGTGCAGCCAGATGCGGCGTGTCGTGAGCCGACTGTCCGAGGTGTCGTACTGCGCCAGCACCAGCCAGCGGTCACGGACGGGCGGGCCGCCGGGCGAGCCCGGGAGGCCCACGCGGGAACGGACCGTCGCCGCCAGGCCGTCCGGCAGCCGCTCGCGACGCAGCCAGCCCTGGTCCAGCAGGTGCAGCAGCGCGCACTCCTCCACAAGACGCACCGGCCAGCCCGGCCCCGACGCCGGGATCGCCCCCAACTCCCGTACGCGGGCGGCCAGGCCCGGGGCCTGTGCGTCGACCATGCGGGCGGCCGTCTCCTCCCACATGTCGTACCCGGCGTGCTCGGCCGTGGCGAGGCCACCGCGCAGCAGGTCCGCCAGCCGCTGCTCCAGCTCCGTGGCCCCCGCCGTGATCCGCTCGGCCCGCCGCTGCGCCCTGCGCCGGGCCGCCTCCGGATCAGCGGTCCCGGTCCGCGCCGAGTCCGAGCCGGTGGCGGGCGGCTTCTCCCGCGTGCGCTGTCTGCGTCCCCTGATCCACTGCTCCGCCCATTCCGGCGCCTGCCCCCGCGGCACCGTCCCGTCCTCGCCCGCCCAGAGCAGCAGCAGCCCCAATGCGTGTTTGCACGGGAACTTGCGGCTCGGGCAACTGCACTTGTACGCGGGACCGGCCGTGTCCGCGAGGTCGACGACCGTTTGATACGGCCTGCTGCCGCTGCCCTTGCACACCCCCCACACCGTCCCCTCGTCGGAACTGCCCGCCTCCGACCACGGGCCGGCCGCGCCGAGTTCGCTTCCCGCCTTGCGTGACGCGGCGTCAGGCGCCAGTGCCAGCACCTGTTCCGCGGTCCAGCGCACCCCCTGCTCAGTCATGTCTCGAAGGTAGGTCCCGGCACTGACAATCGACGGTCGGGATGGTGTTTGCGCAGGTCAACGCGCATTGTCAGTGGCGTGGTGCACGGTTGGTGGCAGATCCGAACCGGCCGAGCTGAGGGGGATGTGGCCATGCGTGTGTCCGTTGATCCGATGTCCGTCGAACCGAACCCGAGCAAGTCCGCGCCCGCGAACGGGGACAGGGGTGCGGGCCCCGGCGAGGGCGCGTCCGCGCCCGTGCGCACACCCTCGGACGAGACGGCGGGCGAGCGGGCGGCAGGGCGGGGGGAGCAGGCGGGGGACGCGGCGGCCGAGGCGCTGCGGCCGCACGCCGAGGACGCCTTCGCGGCCGAACTCGCCGCGCTGGCCGCGCAGGACGACCGGCCCCGCCCGGCCCGCTGGAAGCTGTCCCCCTGGGCCGTGGCCACTTATCTGCTGGGCGGCACACTGCCGGACGGCACGGTGATCAGCCCGAAGTACGTCGGTCCGCGCCGTATCGTCGAGGTCGCCGTCACCACGCTCGCCACCGACCGCGCCCTGCTGCTGCTGGGTGTGCCCGGCACGGCCAAGACCTGGGTGTCCGAGCACCTGGCGGCGGCCGTCAGCGGAGACTCGACCCTGCTCGTCCAGGGCACGGCCGGGACACCGGAAGAGGCGATCCGCTACGGCTGGAACTACGCGCGACTGCTCGCGCACGGCCCCAGCCGCGACGCGCTCGTGCCGAGCCCCGTCATGCGGGCCATGGCCGAGGGCAGGGTCGCCCGCGTCGAGGAGCTGACCCGTGTCCCGGCCGATGTGCAGGACACGCTGATCACCATCCTTTCGGAGAAGACCCTGCCGATACCGGAGCTGGGACAGGAGGTGCAGGCCGTCCGCGGCTTCAACCTGATCGCGACGGCCAACGACCGCGACCGTGGGGTCAACGACCTGTCGAGCGCCCTGCGCCGCCGGTTCAACACGGTGGTGCTGCCGCTTCCGGAAAGCGCGGACGCCGAGGTGGACATCGTCTCCCGCCGGGTCGAACAGATCGGCCGCTCGCTCGACCTGCCGATGGTGCCCGACGGCATCGACGAGATCCGACGCGTCGTCACCGTCTTCCGCGAGTTGCGCGAGGGAGTCACCGCCGACGGCCGGACCAAACTGAAGTCGCCCAGCGGGACGCTGTCCACCGCCGAGGCCATCTCCGTGGTCACCGGCGGGCTCGCGCTGGCCGCCCACTTCGGCGACGGTGTGCTGCGCACGAGCGACGTGGCCGCGGGCATCCTCGGTGCCGTCGTCCGCGATCCGGCGGCCGACCGTGTCATCTGGCAGGAGTACCTGGAGGCGGTGGTCCGGGAGCGCGACGGCTGGACGGACTTCTACCGGGCGTGCCGGGAGGTGACCGTATGAGCGGCGACTCCGTTTCCGCTCAGGGGCCACTGCTGCTCGGGGTGCGGCACCACGGGCCGGGCTCCGCCCGCGCCGTGCGGGCCGCGCTGGAGGCGACGCGGCCCCGGGTGGTGCTGATCGAGGGACCACCGGAGGCGGATGCCCTGATCCCGCTCGCGGCGGACGCGGAGATGCGGCCGCCGGTGGCGCTGCTCGCCCATGCCGTGGACGAACCCGGACGGTCGGCGTTCTGGCCGCTCGCCGAGTTCTCCCCGGAGTGGGTGGCGCTGCGCTGGGCCCTGGAGCACGAAGTCCCGGCCCGGTTCATCGATTTGCCGGCGACGCACACGCTGGCCTGGGACGAGGAGGAACCGGCACCGACGCCGCCCGGGCACATCGGGCCTGGGGCGGGGAGCGAGACGCCCGGGGACGCCGCGCCCGGGCCGGGAGGCGGGACGCCCCACGACGCCGAGACCGACGCCGACCCCGAGCCGGGAGGCGGCACGTATCGGGACGCCGAGCCGGCGCCCGGCGGCCTGGCGCCCGGCTCGGAGCCCGGCTCCGACGACGCCGTGCGCCTCGACCCCCTGGCCGTGCTCGCCGAGACCGCCGGGTACGACGACCCTGAGCGCTGGTGGGAGGACGTCGTCGAGCACCGGGGCGGAGGCGGGGAAGACCCGCTCGCGCCGTTCACGGTCCTCGAGGAGGCCATGACGGCGCTGCGGGAGGAGTACGGCACGGGGGGACACCCGCGCGACCTCGTGCGGGAGGCGTATATGCGGCTCCGCATGCGTTCTTCGCTGAAAGAGTTCGGCCCCCGGGTGGCCGTGGTGTGCGGAGCCTGGCATGTGCCCGCGCTACGACGGAGGATCCCCGTCGCCGCCGACCGCGCCCGGTTGAAGGGGCTGCCCAAGGTGAAGACGGACATGACCTGGGTGCCCTGGACCCACCGGAGGCTGTCCCGGGCCGGTGGTTACGGAGCGGGGATCGACTCGCCCGGCTGGTACGCGCATCTGTTCGCCGCGCCAGACCGTCCCGTCGAGCGATGGCTGACCAAGGTCGCCGGGCTGTTCCGGGAGGAGGACCGGATCGTGTCGTCCGCACACGTCATCGAGGCGGTGCGCCTCGCCGACACACTGGCGGCGCTGCGAGGGCGTCCGCTGCCGGGGCTGTCCGAGACGACCGACGCGGTCCGGGCGGTGATGTGCGAGGGCTCGGACGTGCCGCTCGCGCTGGTGCGCGACCGCCTCGTGGTCGGCGACGTCCTGGGAGGGGTACCGGCGTCGGCTCCCGCCGTGCCGTTGCAGCGTGACCTCACGCGGCTCCAGAAGCGGCTGCGGCTCAAACCCGAGCCGGAGGAGCGCCGGATGGAGCTGGACCTGCGCAAGGACACCGACGCCGGGCGCAGCCGGCTGCTGCACCGGCTGTGTCTCCTCGGCATCGAATGGGGCGAGCCCGCGGTCTCGCGCGGCAGCACGGGCACGTTCCGGGAGACTTGGCGGCTGCGCTGGGAGCCGGAGCTTGCGGTGCGGATAGCCGAGGCGGGGGTGTGGGGGACGACCGTGCTCGCCGCGGCGACCGCCAAGGCCGAGGCGGAGGCGGTCGCCGCGCGGACGCTCGCCGAGGTCACGTCGCTCGCCGAGCGGTGCCTGCCGGCGGAACTCCCGGACGCGTTGCCCGTGGTGATGGGTGTGCTCGCCGACCGGGCGGCCCTGGACGCCGACGTCGGCCACCTGGCTCAGGCGCTGCCCGCCCTGGTCCGTTCCCTGCGCTACGGAGATGTGCGCGGTACGGACACCCGGGCACTGGCGGAGGTCGCGGCAGGTCTCGCGGAGCGGGTGTTCGTCGGGCTGCCACCGGCGTGCGCCGCGCTCGACGCGGAGGCGGCCGAGGAGATGCGCCGTCATGTGGACGCCGTTCACGGGGCGGTGGGGCTGCTGGCGGAGGAAGCCGCGGCGGCCGACGGGGAGATACGCGGACGGTGGCGTTCCGTGCTGCGGGCGCTGTCCGGCCGGGACACCGTCGCCGGTGTCGTGCGGGGGCGTGCCGTGCGGCTTCTCCTGGACGAAGGGGAGTTGGCCGAGGACGAGGCCGCGCGGTTCATGGGGCTCGCGCTCTCTCCGGGTACGGCGCCGGCGGACGCGGCCGCGTGGATCGAGGGGTTCGTCGGAGGCGGCGCCGGTGGCGGGATGCTGCTCGTGCATGACGAGCGGCTGCTCGGGCTCGTGGACGCGTGGCTGACGGGAGTGTCCGCGGAGGCGTTCACCGGCGTTCTGCCCCTGCTGCGGCGCACGTTCTCGGCGTACGAGCCGGGAGTCAGACGCACGCTCGGCGAGTTGGTGCGGAGGGGGCCGAAGGCGCCGGGGGGCGCGGCGGCAGTCAGCGGGAGCCCGACCGGGTTCGCGCCCGACCCGGACGCAGGGCGGGCGGACGCCGTGGTCCCGGTGGTGCGGCTGCTGCTCGGCCTGGGCGAACCCGGCCGCGGTGATCCGGACGACGCCGAGGGCAGGGGGCTGGACGATTCCGACGGCAGGGATGTCGACGACCTGGTGAGGGTGGCCCGATGAGCACGGACACGACCGGTCGCCCAGCGGCCACGCCCTCCGCGGGGGACGGCGGCGTCACGGCCGGTGCGGCCGGGCCCGAGGAGCGGCTGAGGCGCTGGCGGCTCGTGCTCGGCGGGGACACGGCGGACGGCACCGGGCACGCGCTGACCGGGCGGGACGCGGCGATGGACGGGGCGTTGACCGCGTTGTACGGAAAGGGGGACACATCGCGCCAGGGGCGGGACCGTTCGGCGGGGCTCGGGGCGTCGGCGCCGTCCGTCGCGCGCTGGCTCGGGGACATCCGGGCGTACTTCCCGTCGTCCGTCGTCCAGGTCATGCAGCGTGACGCCATCGACCGACTGGGGCTGTCCACGCTGCTGCTCGAGCCGGAGATGCTCGAGGCCGTCGAGGCGGACGTGCACCTGGTCGGCACGCTGCTCTCGCTGAACAAGGCGATGCCGGAGACCACGAGGGAGACGGCACGGGCAGTGGTGCGCAAGGTCGTCGAGGACCTCGAGAAACGGCTTGCCGCCCGCACCCGGGCCACGCTCACCGGCGCCCTCGACCGCAGTGCCCGTGTCGACCGGCCCCGCCACCACGACATCGACTGGAACCGCACGATCGCCGCCAACCTCAAGCACTACCTGCCCGAGTACCGCACGGTCGTGCCGGAGCGGCTGATCGGGTACGGGCGGGCGTCCCGGTCCGTGAAGAAGGACGTCATCCTCTGTATCGACCAGTCGGGATCGATGGCGGCGTCGGTGGTGTACGCGTCGGTGTTCGCGGCGGTCCTCGCCTCCATGCGGTCCCTGACGACCCGGCTCGTCGTCTTCGACACCGCCGTGGTGGACCTCACCGACCAGCTCGACGACCCGGTCGACGTTCTCTTCGGCACCCAGCTCGGCGGCGGCACGGACATCAACAGGGCGCTGGCGTACTGCCAGTCGCGGATCACCCGGCCCGCGGAGACGGTCGTGGTCCTCGTCAGCGACCTCTACGAAGGGGGGATCCGGGACGAGATGCTCAAGCGGGTCGCGGCGATGAAGGCGTCGGGGGTGCAGTTCGTGGCGATGCTCGCGCTCTCCGACGAGGGGGCGCCCGCGTACGACCGTGAGCATGCGGCGGCGCTCGCGGCGCTGGAGGCACCGGCGTTCGCGTGCACGCCGGATCTGTTCCCGGAGGTGATGGCGGCGGCGATCGAGAAGCGGCCCCTGCCGATACCGGAGACCGCGTGACCAGGCCGAGGACAGGAACCCTAAACCGGGCAATGCGAGGCGCAAGGCAAGAAACGGATATGACTAGCCATCGGTAACAGGGGGCTTGCGCAGCGGCGGGAGGGCCGTGCGAGGATCGACGGCGCTTCGTCCCCGGCGGTGCGCCGTGTCGCCCGTACCGCCTTCTTCAGCCGCACGGAGGCTCTCCCCGTCTTGACCCTGTCCGCCGCACTGCCCTTCCCCGGTGCCGCACTGCGCGCGTTGCGTACGGCGGCAGCGCGGCGTGCGCTGCAACTGGCGCTGCTGGTGGGCGGGGTGTTCGCACTGGGGCTCCTTTGCGAGGGACAGGCAACTGCGGCGGACGGAGTGCCCGTGGCCTCGGCGGCTGCGACCACTCCCGCCGCGGCCGCCGCCCCGGCCGACACCGCGGTGCGGCCGCTCGAGAGGGCGTCCCGGCACGGCGAGGGGACCGTCAGCGGCACGGCCGGACAGGCGGTACAGGGTTCTCCCCGCCAGGCCGCTTCCCCGGGTCACCACGTGACCCCGTCCGGCTCGCACGCCCTCCGGGCGAGCACCGGGCATCTCGCGCGCCCCTCCGCATCCGCCACCCGCCCCACGTCGGACACCCGCTCTCCCGCCACCGCCGTAGAGGTGGTGCGGCCGGTGACCGGTGGTCTCGTACGGCCCGCCGGGGACGCGGTCGTACGGTCCGTCGAGGACCTCCTGCGGACGGCGTCCGAGGAACCGCCGGACACACCGTCACCCTTGCCGTCCGCCCCGGTCGTCTCCGCAGTCCCCGCAGTCCCCGCAGTCCCCGCAGCCTCGTCGCTCCCCTCCGCGCCGCGCCTTCCCGGTCTGCCGCGTGCTCAGGGTGTATCGAACCTGCCGGGCCTCCCCGGAGTGCCGGGTCTGCCGGGTGTATCGGACCTGCCGGGCCTCCCCGGAGTGCCGGGTCTGCCGGGTCTGCTCACGTCGTCCGGACGCACCCTGCCCGGGCCGTCAGTGCCGGAGCAGTCGGTCGGCGGGACGGAGCACCACCGGGCGGGGGAGCAGCGGGACGCCAGTGTCCACGGACCGCGGGTCACCGTGGCCGACGTGACGGCGGGACAGTTCACGCGGCGTGCCCTCCGTCTCCCGCGTCCGGCGCACGCGCCCCTGCACGAGATGCCCGACGGGACGCCGACCGGTGGGCTCGGCGCGCAGCCGGCCGGTGTCGACGGCGCGCCGGGGCATGGCGACGGACACGCCGTCGTGTGGAACCACCGTGCGCCGTTGCGGCTCCTGCCCGGCGCCACCGCGGTCCTCACCGCGGACGGGATCCGGGACCGCCACCGGGACATCCCCGAGTTCCCCGGCTAGGGCAGCACCTCCTCCCCGCGAGACCTGCCGCGCGGGGGCGGAACAGGTCTGCCCGCCGTCCGGGCCCCCTTTCGATCCCCGGACGGAAGCCCACGGACCCGAGCCGTCACAGCCGGATCGCGTCCATGGCCGCCGGTCCTTCGGACCGCCCATGGATCCGTCGGCCCCACATCGACACCGGCGACAGGACCCGGCGGCGGTGGTCCCGAACTCCCGAACTCCCGGAACTCAGAATTCCTAAGGACCTGACGCACACATGAACAAGAACATCCGCCGCTCCATCGTCATAGCCGCAGGTGTCACCGGCGCATGGGCGCTCGGCTCGGCCGTCGCCAGCGCGGACGAACTGCCGGCGCCCTCCGTCTCCACGCCCGACATGAGCGCCGACACCGCGGACACGGCCGGCGCCGTCACCGGCACCGTGGGCGGTGTCGTCGCCGACGTGCAGAACACCCTTGCGGGGGTCACGCACGGTACGGCGGTGCACGGCACCGCCCCGCTCGTGACCGACACCGCGACCGGTGCCGCATCCACCGTCACGGACGGCACGCACACCGCCGCCGCGGCCGCCCCCCAGGCCGGGACCAGGGCTGCCACCCACGCCGGGAACCAGGCCGGGAACAAGGTCAGGAACGCCGCGCCCGCCGTGGATCAGGCACGGCGGTACGTCGACGCCGAGGTGCCCGGCGCGCACCCGTCGTACCCGAGGGGCGCCGCGCACGCCACGGCGGCCGAGGCCGCCGCGGTTGCGGACCACGCCCGGGGCACGGCCACCGAGGCGGTGTCCGGCGCGACCGCCCCGCAGGGCGAGATCGACTACCTGTTCGGCCCGCTGTCGGCCTTCGCCCCCGAGGTGGAGCAGGCGCTCGCCGCCGCGCAGACCAGGCTCCAGGGCGTGCAGCACACGGCGGGCGCCCAGGCACGGGGCGTCGACGGAGTGATCCGTACGAAGACACAGGGCACGGTCGCGGGCGCGGGCCGCACCGCGGGCGCCGCGCCCGGCGCCGCGCGGCAGACGCTCGCCGGGGCCGAGGGCCGCACGGCGGCCACGGCCGCCACCGCGCAGGGCCCGGCCGACGAGGCGAGGGCGGCCGCGCAGGCTGCTGTCGCCGCGGTACCGGGCCACCTCACGGGCGCCGTCACGGGCGTGCGGCAGCAGGTTGTGGGCACGGTCGCGAGCGTGCCCGGCACGGTCGCCCCGGTGGTCGGCGAGACGGCCGCCGCCGTGCTGCCGCCGGTCGCCGGCACGGTCGTGGATGGCGTGGAGCCGCTCGCCGCTCACGCGGCCGGCGGCGCGGCCGGCCTGGCGGCCGGGGTCGTCGCGGACGTCCAGCCGCTCGCGCGTCACGCGGAGGGCAACGCGTCGACGCTCGCGTACGGGGCCGTCACCGACGCACAGCCGACGGCATACGGCGCGGTGGGCGAGGCGACCGGCGACGCGGATGCCGCCCTGCTGCCTCCGGTCGCCCGCACCGCCGTCCACGGGGTCGTGCCGGTCGCCGGGCAGGCCCTCGGCGACGTGGCGGGACTGGCGTACGGCGTGGCGGGTGAGGCGCAGCCGTTCGCGGGCGGGGTCGCCGGACAGGTTCCCCCGTTCGCCGAGGGCGTGGCCACGGACACGACGGGCCTGGCATACGGGGTCGGTGCCGAGGCGCAGCCGTTCGCGCGGGGCCTGACCGACTCCGTACGGCCGGTCGTGCGCACGGCGAACGAGGTCGTGCGGACGGCGGACGGCATCGCGCATCCGGTCGCGCACGGCGTGGCGGACAGCACCACCCACCTGGCGTACGGGGTGGCGGGCGAGGCGGGACCCTTCGCGGACGGAGTCGTCGGCGAGGCCGGCACGTTCGCCGGGGGAGTCACCGGTCCGGTGGCGCCGTTCGCCGGTGACCTGAGCGGGACGGTGGGGTCGGCCGGAGGCTCGCTGACCGGCCATGCGGTGACCGGCGCCCAGGGCGTCGCCGCGTCCGTCACCCCGCTCTACCCGGAGTCGGGGCCTTACGGCACGTACTCCGCCTGAGCGGCGACGCCGTGCGGCGTGTGCCCGGCGGTACCGGCGGCACCGGTCCGCACCCGTCGGCACCGTCGCAAGGCGTCCGATCGACTCCGCGGGGAATGAGGCATCGGGGCGGCCGAAATCCGTCGGTCCGCCCCACCGAAACCCCGCGGACCGGGCGGGTGGCCCCATTGGGGTGGGGACCGCTCGCCTCGCGCCCTCCCGGGGCGTCACGGGGGTCCCACCGGGCCAACCCCAACTCGGTGGGACCCTTTCCGCCGTGTGCACGTGTGACAGGTATCACCGCTCAGGTGTGATCTGCGATTTAGAGCCCCACCTCAAGCGGCGATAACCTGCGAGACGGACATGCCGCGCGCTCGGACACCGTGTGCGCCTCCCTTGTGACACATGTGGACGTCACGTTGCCCTTCGCGGCACGCCCACGCATCCAACGAACCGCGAGATCACTGATAGGGACGGAAGCGCGTGGACCTGTTCGAGTACCAGGCGAGGGACCTCTTCGCCAAGCACGGTGTACCGGTGCTGGCCGGTGAAGTCATCGACACGCCTGAGGCGGCGCGCGAGATCACCGAGCGGCTGGGCGGCAAGTCGGTCGTCAAGGCGCAGGTGAAGGTCGGTGGCCGCGGCAAGGCCGGCGGCGTGAAGCTGGCGGCCACCCCGGACGAGGCGGTCGCCCGCGCGACGGACATCCTCGGCATGGACATCAAGGGCCACACGGTCCACAAGGTCATGATCGCCGAGACCGCCCCGGAGATCGTCGAGGAGTACTACGTCTCCTTCCTCCTCGACCGCGCCAACCGCACCTTCCTCTCCATCGCCTCCGTCGAGGGCGGCATGGAGATCGAGGAGGTCGCGGCCACCCGCCCCGAGGCCGTCGCCAAGATCGCGATCGACGCCATCGACGGTGTGGACCGCGCGAAGGCCGAGGAGATCGTCGCAGCGGCCAAGTTCCCGGCCGAGGTCGCCGACAAGATCGCCGACGTCCTCGTCAGCCTGTGGGAGGTCTTCGTCAAGGAGGACGCCCTCCTGGTCGAGGTCAATCCGCTCGCCAAGGTCGCCTCCGGTGAGGTCATCGCCCTCGACGGCAAGGTCTCCCTGGACGACAACGCCGAGTTCCGTCACCCCGAGTTCGAGGAGCTCCACGACAAGGCGGCGGCCAACCCGCTCGAGGCCGCGGCCAAGGAGAAGAACCTCAACTACGTCAAGCTCGACGGCGAGGTCGGCATCATCGGCAACGGCGCGGGTCTGGTCATGTCGACCCTGGACGTCGTCGCCTACGCCGGCGAGGCCCACAAGGGCGTCAAGCCCGCGAACTTCCTCGACATCGGCGGTGGTGCCTCCGCCGAGGTCATGGCGAACGGCCTGGAGATCATCCTCGGCGACCCGGACGTCAAGTCCGTGTTCGTCAACGTCTTCGGCGGCATCACCGCCTGTGACGCGGTCGCCAACGGCATCGTGCAGGCCCTGGAGCTCCTGGAGTCCAAGGGCGAAGAGGTCAACAAGCCGCTGGTCGTGCGTCTCGACGGCAACAACGCCGAGCTGGGTCGCCAGATCCTGGACGACCGCAACCACCCGCTCGTGCAGCGTGTGGACACCATGGACGGCGCGGCCGACAAGGCCGCCGAGCTGGCTGCTGCCGCGAAGTAAGGGACGAGGTCACACACAACCATGGCTATCTTCCTCACCAAGGAATCCAAGGTCATCGTCCAGGGCATGACCGGCTCCGAGGGCCAGAAGCACACCAAGCGCATGCTGGCCTCCGGCACGAACATCGTCGGCGGTGTGAACCCGCGCAAGGCGGGCCAGTCCGTGGACTTCGACGGCACCGAGATCCCGGTCTTCGGCACTGTCAAGGAGGCCATCGAGAAGACCGGCGCCGACGTCTCGGTCATCTTCGTCCCGGAGAAGTTCACCAAGGACGCGGTCATCGAGGCCATCGACGCCGAGATCCCGCTCGCGGTCGTCATCACCGAGGGCATCGCGGTGCACGACACGGCGTCCTTCTGGGCGTACGCCGGCAAGAAGGGCAACAAGACCCGAATCATCGGCCCGAACTGCCCCGGCCTGATCACCCCCGGTCAGTCGAACGCCGGCATCATCCCGGCCGACATCACCAAGCCGGGCCGTATCGGCCTGGTCTCGAAGTCCGGCACGCTGACGTACCAGATGATGTACGAGCTGCGCGACATCGGCTTCTCGACCTGCGTGGGCATCGGCGGTGACCCGATCATCGGCACCACCCACATCGACGCCCTCAAGGCCTTCCAGGACGACCCCGACACCGACCTGATCGTCATGATCGGCGAGATCGGCGGCGACGCCGAGGAGCGGGCCGCGGCCTTCATCAAGGAGAACGTGACCAAGCCGGTCGTCGGCTATGTCGCGGGCTTCACCGCGCCCGAGGGCAAGACCATGGGTCACGCGGGCGCCATCGTCTCCGGTTCGTCCGGCACCGCCCAGGCGAAGAAGGAGGCCCTCGAGGCCGCCGGCGTCAAGGTCGGCAAGACGCCGACGGAGACCGCGAAGCTGGCCCGCGAGATCCTGGCCGGCTGAGGTCTTCGCTTCAGGCGAGTTCCCCTTTCCGGCCCAACGGCTGAGCCGATGAACGGCTGAGCGGCCGACCGGCCGGAGAGACGAACGGCGGGTGGGCCCGCGCTCCTTCGGAAGGAGCGCGGGCCCACCGGCGTTTCCGAGCCCGTGCGGCAAGCGTCAACGGGCCTGCGGGACCAGTCGCTCCGGGCCGCGAAGGGACTGCGACTGGAGCAGCGCGCGCAGTTCGAGCTGCTCCTCGGAGAGGGGGCCCGGGGCCGCCCGCGGCGGCAGGTCCCGGATCTCCGTCCCCCGGGCCACGGGCCGTTCGTAGTGGTCCTGGGCCACGCGCAGGCTCAGCGTGGTCGCGCCGACGACCGCGGCCGTGAGGGCGAGGGCCGCGACGGTCCACCACCAGGTGCGCCGCCGGCCCCGGGTCCGGACCAAGGGTGGCCGGGCCACGTGGAGGCCTTGCGTGGCGGCCAGTTCGGCCAGCCTGTGGCGCAGTACTTCCGGCGCCGCCTGGTCCGGCACCAGCGCGGCGAGCGTCTCCCGCGCGTAGAGCAGCCGGCCCGCCGCGGCCCGGGTGCTCGCCTGCGTCTCGGCCGCGGTCTCGGGCAGACCGAGGCCGATGCCGTCGTGGAGCAGCAGCGCCCGCCGGTGGCGGGGCGGCAGCGTCAGCAGCGCATGCAGCAGCGCGCGGTCGGAGGGGTCGTCGGGAGGCGGCCCTGCCTGCCGGTGGCGGAGGCGGAAGCGGTGCCAGGGGGACAGCGCCCAGTCGTGCGCCGCCGCCCGCACCCATCCCGCCGGATCGGGGTCCACGGCCACGTCGGGCCAGTGCTCCCATGCCTGTTGGAAGGCCCGCTCGACCGATTCGCGGGCCAGTCGGCGGCGGCCGGTGAGCAGATATGTCTGCCGCACGAGGTCGGGGGCGCAGGACCCGTACAAGGCGTCGAAGGCCTGAGAAGGCGTCACGGGGGCCCACGGGCTGTGCCGTCGCCGGGAGGCCCTCCGCACGGAAAAGTACATAACCATATATTGGGCGACACATCGGCACTTCCCCTGTTACGACGGGAAAGCGCGTGTCGTTGGGAGCATGGCGGGCGTGACCCGATGGACCGACCGCCGAACCCCGCTCTCGCCTCTGCCCGCCCGGTCGCGCGACCGATGGCCCGGGCTGGGCGGCAGCCTCCTGTGCGGCGCCGTCGCCGCGGTGCTGGGGCTCGGCTCGCTCGCCCTGCTTGTGATCGTGCTGTGGATCAGTTCGCCGTTCCCCGACAGCGGCCCCGGCGGCGCGCTGCACCTGGCGGCCTCGTTGTGGCTGCTCGCCCATGGTGTCGTGCTCATGCGCACGGAGACGCTCTCCGGGATGCCCGCGCCCGTCGGGGTGACGCCGCTGCTGCTGGCCGTGGGGCCGGTGTGGCTGCTGTACCGGGCGGGGCGCGACGCGGTGGACGGGGAGGGCGTCGAGGACAGGGGCGTCGAGGATGGGGAGGGCGCCGAGGGCGGGGAGAGCGACGTGCCGCTCGTCGCCGCCGGTACGGCATGGTCCGGCGTGGCGCTGGGCTACCTCGGGGTCGGCGCGGCGGCGGCGCTGTATGCCTCGGGCGGGACGCTGCGACCGTCGTGGACCTGGACCGTGGTGTGCCTGTCCCTGGTCACCGTGGTGACGTCGGGAGTGGGCGTGTGGACGGCGCACGGGCGCCCGGGCGCGCACCGGGCGCTGGAGCGGCTGCCCTCTGCCGTGCGGCGGCTGGTGGCAGCCGAGCCGGTGGGCTCCGGCGGGCGGATGGGGCCCCCGGTCCTGCGGGCCGCCCTGGCCGGGACGGCCACGCTCGTGGGCGGGGGCGCGCTGCTCGTGGGTACGGCGATGGTGTGGCACGGCGGGGCCGCGCGGGCGTCGTTCCTCCAGCTCACGGAGGGATGGTCGGGGCGGTCTGCGGTGCTGCTGCTGGCGGTGGCGCTGGCACCGAACGCGGCCGTGTGGGGCGCGGCCTACGGGCTCGGGCCCGGGTTCCTGCTGGGTGCCGGGCATGTGGTGGGGCCGTTGTCCACGGCACGGCCCCCGGCGCTGCTGCCGCCGTTCCCGCTGCTGGCGGCGGTGCCCACTACGGGGGCCGGACCGCTGTGGTGGGCGGTGGGGTCGGTTCCGGCCGCGGCGGGGGTGACGGTCGGGTGGTTCGTGGCGGGGGCGGCGTGCCGGGCCCGGGAGCCGGGGCGGGGCCGGGACGGGGTGTGGTCGGCCGGACGGACGGCGGCTGCGCTCGTGGGGGCGGGGCTGGTGTGCGCGGCGCTGCTCGGGGGGCTCGCGGAGGCGGCGGGAGGGCCGCTCGGGGTGGCCGTGCTGGCGCACTTCGGGCCGGTGGGGTGGCAGGTGGGCGGTGCGGCGGCCGGCTGGACGGTGGGGATGGGGCTGCCGGTGGCGCTCGGTGTACGGGCTTGGCGGCTGTGCGGGACCGGGAAGGCAACTCCGCGTGAACGGCGCGTGTGGTGGTCCCGGCCGATGCGGGAGTCTGCCGTGGTGCCCGCGCCCTCGGTGTCGTCGCCGACGGTCCCGGAACCCGCCGGGGGCCCTCAGCCGGGCGACACGCTGTGGGAGGACCCCGACCTCAAGCCCTACGGGGTGCTGCCGGGGGAGCTGGATCCGTTCCTGTCGGAATTCGGCTGGGGCGAGTCTCCGCAGGGCTCAGGGCCGAACCGCTGAGGACGTCCGGGGGACGAAGGGCCGGCAAGCCGTCCGCCCGCGGCACCGGAGGACGCCGTCCCGATCATCCCTGCGTGCCCAGGACCCCTCGCAGGTTCTGCGGCAGCAGGTCGGTGCACGAATGCCTCGCCGCCGTTGTCAGGGAGTCGTTCAGACACGTGTAGTAGTCGCGGTAGACCAACTGGGCCGTGAACGTGGCCGCCACCATCATGATCGCCAGGGATGCCGTGACCAGACCGCTGATCGCCGCCGTCGTCTGCGGGCGGGCGGGGGGCGTCGGGGCGCTCGGGTCGGGGGTGCGGCTCTTGGCGCGCAGTGCGCTCGTACCCCAGTAGACCGCCAGGGCGCCCAGCAGCAGGGCCACGTACGGCCAGCTGAAGAGGGCGAAGAAGAAGGCCCACATGCCGGACAGCAGCGCATAGCGCGCGCGGCGCTGGGCGGGGTCCGTGGGGTCCCAGCGCAGACCGGGACCAGGGCCGCCGGGCCCCTCGGGGCCGCCCTGACCACCGGGGCCGCCCTGTCCGCCGGATCCGCCCGGACGCTCGCCGAAGCGACCGCCCGACGCGGGGCCGGGCTGCCGGTCGCTCCACTGGCTGCCCCACGGAGAACGTCCGTCCTGCTGGTCGGAGTCGTCCTGCCCCTGCCCCTGGCCGGGTGCCGGGTGGCGCGGCCGCCAGGGCCGGTCCGGTGTGCCCTGCGGCGGCGGCGCGAAGGGGTTGTCGTCCGCGGGCGCCCCCTGGCCCCGCCCACCGCCCGCGGAGTCGCCCCCGTCGCCGGGGGTCTCGCCGCTCTCCCGCGGCGGCACGGGAGAGGGGTGCCGCTCGCGCAGCAGCAGCGGAGGGAGTCGGAGACTGCGGTCCGGCATCAGGTGTGCGTCTTCCCCTTGGTGGTTCTGGCGGGCGGCTGGTCGGCGGAGCGGGCCGCGTGGCGGGCGCGCCCGGGCGGGCGTCCTCGTCCCGATCAACGTTCAGCGCAGGCCGGGCGTTCCCCCGCGTCGATCCTGCTTCCCCGGGCGGTTCTCCGCAGACGCTACCTCCCGGACACGCCCCCGTCCCATGGGAGCCGTCCGGTGTGCCGGTATCGTTGCTGACGGTCGACCGATTCGTAGACTTCCCCGTATCCGGGTATGCGAAGCATTCGTGCGACCCTACAAACGCACTCCCGAGCGCCATGCTCTCCGAGCGACCGCATGAACGCTCTCCCGAGAAAGGGCCCCCTCGTGGCCGAGTCCGTGGCCGAGACCGCCTCCGAGTCCGCGGCCAAGCGTCTGGTCGTCCTGGTCTCCGGGTCCGGCACCAATCTCCAGGCGCTCCTCGAGGCCATCGCCGAGACGGGTCCCGCCGCCTACGGGGCGGAGGTCGTCGCCGTCGGCGCCGACCGCGGCGGCATCGAGGGCCTCGCCCGCGCAGAGCGCGCCGGGCTGCCCACCTTCGTGTGCCGGGTCAAGGACCACGACAGCCGGGAGTCCTGGGACGCGGCCCTCACCGAGGCCGTCGCGGCGTACGAGCCCGATCTCGTCGTCTCCGCGGGCTTCATGAAGATCGTGGGGAAGGAGTTCCTCGCACGGTTCGGCGGGCGGTTCGTCAACACCCACCCCGCGCTGCTGCCCAGTTTTCCCGGAGCCCACGGCGTGCGCGACGCGCTTGCGTACGGCGCCAAGGTCACGGGCTGCACCGTCCACTTCGTCGACGACGGCGTCGACACCGGACCGATCATCGCTCAGGGCGTGGTGGAGGTCCGGGACGAGGACGACGAGAGCGCTCTGCACGAGCGCATCAAGGAAGTCGAGCGAAGGCTGCTCGTCGAGGTCGTGGGGCGCCTCGCCCGCAACGGCTATCGCATCGAGGGACGAAAGGTAGTAATCCAGTGACCGCCGAGAGCACCAAGCGGCCCATCCGGCGCGCGCTCGTCAGTGTCTACGACAAGACGGGGCTCGAAGAGCTCGCCCGAGGGCTCCACGAGGCCGGTGTCGAGCTCGTCTCCACCGGCTCCACCGCGTCGAGGATCGCCGCCGCGGGCGTTCCCGTCACCAAGGTCGAGGAGCTGACCGGCTTCCCCGAGTGCCTGGACGGCCGGGTCAAGACCCTGCACCCCAAGGTCCACGCGGGCATCCTGGCCGACCTGCGCCTGGACAGCCACCGCCGGCAGCTCGCCGAGCTGGGTGTCGAGCCGTTCGACCTCGTCGTCGTCAACCTCTACCCCTTCCGGGAGACCGTCGCCTCCGGGGCGTCCCCCGACGAGTGCGTCGAGCAAATCGACATCGGCGGCCCCTCCATGGTCCGCGCCGCCGCCAAGAACCACCCGTCCGTGGCCGTCGTCACCAGCCCCGAGCGGTACGCCGACGTCCTCGCCGCGGTCCGCGACGGCGGCTTCGACCTCACCGCGCGCAAGCGCCTGGCCGCGGAGGCCTTCCAGCACACCGCCGCCTACGACGTCGCCGTCGCCCACTGGTTCGCGTCCTCGTACGCGCCCGTGGACGACTCGGGCTTCCCGGACTTCCTGGGCGCCACCTACGAGCGCAAGAACACGCTGCGCTACGGCGAGAACCCCCACCAGCCCGCCGCCCTCTACGTCGACGGCAACGGCGGCGGCCTCGCCGAGGCGGAGCAGCTGCACGGCAAGGAGATGTCGTACAACAACTACACCGACACGGACGCCGCGCGCCGTGCCGCGTACGACCACGACGAGCCGTGCGTCGCGATCATCAAGCACGCCAACCCGTGCGGCATCGCGATCGGCGCGGACGTCGCCGAGGCGCACCGCAAGGCGCACGCCTGCGACCCGCTGTCCGCGTTCGGCGGTGTCATCGCCGTCAACCGGCCGGTGAGCCGGGAGATGGCCGAGCAGGTCGCCGAGATCTTCACCGAGGTCATCGTCGCGCCGGACTACGAGGAGGGCGCGCTGGAGGCCCTCACCAAGAAGAAGAACATCCGGGTCCTCAAGGCCCCGAACGGCCCCTGCAACCGGTTGGAGGCCAAGCAGATCGACGGCGGCGTCCTCCTCCAGGCCACCGACCGCCTCCAGGCCGACGGCGACGACCCGGCCAACTGGACGCTGGCGTCGGGCGAGGCGCTGACCGCCGACGAGCTGAAGGAGCTGGCCTTCGCCTGGCGGGCGTGCCGTGCCGTCAAGTCCAACGCCATCCTGCTCGCCAAGGACGGCGCCTCGGTCGGGGTCGGCATGGGCCAGGTCAACCGGGTGGACTCCTGCAAACTCGCCGTCGCGCGGGCGGGCGAGGAGCGGGCGCGCGGCTCCTACGCCGCCTCGGACGCCTTCTTCCCGTTCCCCGACGGACCGGAGATCCTGATCGCCGCGGGCGTCAAGGCGATTGTCCAGCCGGGCGGTTCGATCCGCGACGAGCAGGTCGTGGAGGCCGCGCAGAAGGCGGGCGTGACCATGTACTTCACGGGCACGCGCCACTTCTTCCACTGAGCCGCGCCCCACACGCGAGCGGCCTCCGGCATCCCCGAGAGGATGCCGGAGGCCGCTCGCGTGGCCGTCCCGGTCAGTACGCGGGCTGCTGCCTGGGCCGGTTGAACCAGGCCGAGCCGCCGGAGTTGCCGACGAAGACGGCGATGAGGATGGCGAGCACCGTGTGGAGCAGGCCCACGATGACGAACGGGTAGATGCCGAGGATGGCGGTGATGATCGCGAACACCAGGATGGTGATCCGGACGCCGTTGCCGCCGGTGTTGAACTTCACGGCCAGTACGGCAGCGAACACCGCCCAGGCCACGGCGAACACCGTGATCGCCCACAGCCAGCCGGTCGAGTAGTCGGCGAGCTGCTGGAAGTTGGAGTTGTTCTTCAGCTCGGAGTCGTTCCTGGCGGCGTGGACGCTCGCGCCAAGGACGGCGAACACGCCCGCACCGATCAGCTGAAGGCCGACGATGACCCACAGCAGCACGCGGGCGGCACCGACGGTGCCGGACATGGTCGTCGGGAAGGGCTGCTGGCCGTAGCCCTGCGGCGCCGGCGGGGCCTGCGGGTAGCCGTAGCCGGGCTGCTGGCCCTGCGGGTGGCCGTAGCCCGGCTGCTGGCCCTGCGGCGGGCCGTAGGGGTTGTTCGGTTCGCCGAAACTCATGAGGGGTCTTTCCTCCGTCTGCTCAAGTGCGGGGACGAGCGCGGCACGGATCGGAGGAAAGTTCTACAGTTGCGGTCCGTCCCCCCGGATACTGCCCGCGGCACCGATGTTCATCGTTCTCAGTGGTCGCACCTTTGTCCAGCGGCATTTCGCATGTGTTGTGCAAGCGCAACCTCTCCGATCACGGGCGGAATGGGACGGGGCGTCGGGGGGCGGTCGCAGAGGGTCCGCAGGGCGCGCGGATTGGAACCGGGGGCGGGTCATCCGGGAGGATGGGGGCCATGACCGCCCAGATTCTCGATGGCAAGGCCACCGCAGCCGCGATCAAGTCCGATCTGACCGTCCGCGTGGCGGCGCTGAGGGAGAAGGGCATCACGCCCGGCCTCGGCACGATCCTGGTCGGGGACGACCCCGGCAGCCGGAAGTACGTCGCGGGCAAGCACCGCGACTGCGCGGAGGTCGGCATCGCGTCGATCCAGCGTGAACTGCCCGCGACGGCCACTCAGGAGGAGATCGAGGCGGTCGTCCGCGAACTGAACGAGGACCCGGCCTGCACCGGTTACATCGTGCAGCTGCCGCTGCCCAAGGGCATCGACGAGAACCGGATCCTGGAGCTGATGGACCCGGAGAAGGACGCGGACGGCCTGCACCCGATGAACCTCGGGCGCCTGGTGCTGAACGAGCCCGCGCCGCTGCCCTGCACCCCCAACGGCGTGCTCACCCTGCTGCGCCGCTACGGCGTGGAGATCAAGGGCGCCGAGGTCGTGGTGGTCGGCCGGGGCGTGACCATCGGGCGCCCGATGCCGCTGCTGCTGACCCGGCGCAGCGAGAACGCCACGGTCACCCAGTGCCACACCGGCACCCGCGACCTCTCGGCGCATCTGCGGCGGGCCGACATCATCGTCGCCGCGGCGGGCTCCGCGCATCTGATCCGGCCCGAGGACGTGAAGCCGGGCGCCGCCGTCCTCGACGTCGGTGTCTCGCGCAGCGCCGAGGGCAAGATCGTGGGCGACGTCCACCCGGACGTCGCCGAGGTGGCCGGCTGGATCTCCCCGAACCCGGGCGGCGTGGGCCCGATGACCCGTGCCCAGCTGCTCGTCAACGTGGTCGAGGCGGCGGAGCGCCGTGTCGGCTGACGGCGAGCCCGAGGGCACCCGGGAGAAGGCCACCGCACAGCGGCGGGAGACGGACGGCGAGCCAGTGGTGCGGGACGCGGTGAGCGCTCCTGACGCCGCCGGACGGCCGGTGCGAACGACCCGGAGGTTTCCGCGGATCACCCGGGACACCGCGCGGCCCGAGGGCGGCGGCCGGGCCGCGCCCGGTGACGCGCCCGCGCCCGCCCGGCAGTGGCCGATCCTCGCGGTGCTGGGCGCTGTCGGGCTGGGACTGCTGCTGACCGCGCTGGACGCGTTCCGCTTCGGCACGATCCTGATCGGCGTCGCGCTGCTGGGCGGCGCCGTGATGCGCTGGATGCTGCCCGACGTGGGCATGCTCGCGGTGCGTTCCCGCTTCACCGACATGGTCACCTACGGCGTCCTGGGCCTGGCCATCGTGCTGCTCGCGATGATGGCCCAGCCCCACCCGTGGCTGGAGATACCGTTCCTGGACGACACACTGCACTTCACGGTGCGCACCTGAGGCCGCGGCCTTCAGGCACACATCACGGCGGGCCGCCCCTTCTCCGCGAGGGGCGGCCCGCCGTCGTCCGGGCCGAGTGGGCCGAGAGCGAGGGGCGCTCGGCCTCTCCCCCGTGGGAGGCCGGGCGCCCGGGCGGCCCGGCCGCCCGGGAAACACCCTTGTGTACGCGGGTGAGCTGTTCAACACCTGGCAACCGGCTGTGGCACGGAGGTGACCATTCCGCTGCCGTGTCCGCGCCCCCGCGACGGAACCGACCCCGCCCCGACGCCGTCAATCGAACGGACGGAGGCCTTTGGGCCGGGTAACGCGGAGGAGTGAGCGATGGGCGCCTGGCAGCCGCTGCCGGACGATCTGCCGCCGGAGGTACGGCACTTCGTGGAGCGGTTGCGGCTCCTGAAGGACCGCACCGGACTCAGCCTCGTCGCCCTCGGCGCGCGTACCGCGTACAGCAAGTCGTCCTGGCAGCGCTACCTCAACGCCACCCAGCCGCCGCCCCGCCAGGCGGTCGCCGCGCTCTGCCGGGTCGCGGGGCTCGCAGGCGAGGAGGCCGAACGCTTCGGGGTGCGCTGGGAACTGGCCGTGCACGCCTGGCCCCGCCAGCCGGCCCCGGCCCCGGCCGCGGCCCCGGCATCCGCACCGGCCGGCGGCGGCCCGCTGCCCGTGCCGGCGGACGCTTCCGTGCCGCCGATGGTGGACGCCGCCGGGCCGGCCGACGCTTCCGTGCCGCCGACGGTGAAGCCCGCCGTAGCGGCGGGCGGTCCGTCCATCCTTCCGGCCGACGGTCCCGTGCCCGGGGAGTACGAGGACGATCCGACGCTTCCCTGGTGGGACCGGCCCGAGGTGGCGCCCCCGGCGCGGCCTGCCGGGCGCCGCCTCCTGATCGCCGCGCTCCTCGCCCTGCTGTCACTGCTCGTCGTCGCTCTCGTCGGAGCCGTCACGCTCGGGTGACCTGAGCCCGGTGTGGCTGCTGAGGTCGCCGCCCTATCCCTGTTGTGACGATGTGTCGACAACTTCGCGGATGCGCCCCGAATGCTCGCCATGCCCGGGCTACCGTGTTCCATCGGGACGGTTCGAGGGCGTCCCGTGCGCCCCGGCCCGGGGAAGGGGAACCCCGGCCACGGGCACGGCCGTGGCCAGTCGGAACGGGGGCTCGGCGGCGGGCCACGCACGGGAGCACGTCAGCGCACACCGGGGGATGAGGGGGGAAGCGATGCCTGGTTGGAAGGCCTTGCCCGAGGAACTCGATCCGCAGGTGAGGGAGTTCGCGGGACAGCTGCGGAGGCTCGTGGACCGCAGCGGTATGAGCGTCTCCGCCGTGGCCGACCGCACGGGCTACAGCAAGACGTCCTGGGAGCGGTATCTGGGCGGCCGGCTGCTCGCGCCGAAGGGCGCCGTCGTCGCCCTCGCCGAGGTGACCGGCACCGATCCCGTCCATGTGACCACCCTGTGGGAGCGGGCCGAACATGCCTGGAGCCGCGCGGAGACGCGCCACGACATGACCATGGACGCCCTCCGGATCTCCCAGGCCCGCGCCGCGCCGGCCAAGCCCGAGGAGGCGGCTCCCCAGCCGAAGAGCCGCACCGGACCGGCGGCCCGCGGCGCCATGACGGCGCCCGGGATCGCGGGCCCGGCCGGGGCGGTCGCCGGCAGGCCGCCGCAGCCGACGGCCGCGGGCACCTACGGACGGGCGGCGGCGGGCGGCCCGCCCGGCGGGAGCCGGCCGGACACCGGGGGCTCGGGGCGCAAGCCGCGGCTGGTGACGTTCCTCGCGGGTCTGGTCGGGGCGCTCGTGCTGATCGCGGCGGCCTTCTTCCTCACCGGCGGCGACGGAAAGAAGCCCGCGGGGGCGCCCGAACCGGCCGCGACGTCGGCGAGCGCGCACCCGGAACCGCCGGTGGGCGTCAAGTGCGGCGGCGCGAGCTGCACCGGCAAGGACCCGGAGAAGATGGGTTGCGGCGGCACGCTGGCCAGGAGCAGCAGCAGTGTCACCGTGGGCACGATCCTCGTCGAGGTCCGGTACAGCAGGACGTGCGGGGCCGTGTGGGCCCGTATCACCCGGGCGGAGCGGGGGGACACGGTCGAGGTCTCCGCGGGCGGGCCGGGCAAGCAGACCGGGTCCGTCACCGAGGCGGCGGACACGGACGCCTACACCCCCATGGTGGCCGTGAAGGACCCGGCTGCGGCGAAGGCGTGCGTGACGCAGGCGTCGGGACGGAAGGGCTGCACGAAGTAGCGCGTATGAGGCGCCCGTACGACACAGCGCGAACGGCACCGCGCGTACGAAGGAGCCCGCCTGGCACAGCCCGTACGAGGACGCGCGCGGAGGTGTCCGGCCGGTGCCGACAGGCGTGCGGAACAGGGCCGCGCGCCGCTGTGGAAAAACAATCGCCCCGGCCACGCATGAGCTCGCCGTCGTCGGGCAGGCGCACGGTACCCCCACGGGAGTCCGTGCAGCGCCGGGAAGCCGACAGCCCTTCCGGCCGGATGCCCCCCATGCGGCGGCCGCCGCTCCGTCCCCCTCTTCGGAGCGGACGGCCGCCGCTCCGTCCTCTCTCGAAAACCGGCGGCCGCCGCCTCAGCCGGTTGTGGGACGGGCCACAGGGACCCGGCAGTCCGGGATCACGGAGGCGCGATAGCCTGACGGCTGGATCTCTCTTGACGCCAAGAGATCGATCATCGGTACCCCGATCGATCGTCGCGGCGGGCGCCGGCCACGAGCCGGCGGCGGGGATCCCGCACCCCGGGGCGACGACGCCCCACCGCCAGCTGTCCTACGGAGAACGCCATGACCCGCACTCCCGTGAACGTCACCGTCACCGGCGCGGCCGGCCAGATCGGCTACGCACTGCTCTTCCGCATCGCCTCCGGCCAGCTGCTCGGCGCGGACGTGCCGGTCAAGCTGCGCCTCCTGGAGATCACCCCGGCCCTCAAGGCCGCCGAGGGCACGGCCATGGAGCTCGACGACTGCGCGTTCCCGCTCCTTCAGGGCATCGAGATCAGCGACGACCCGAACGTCGCCTTCGACGGCACCAACGTCGCCCTCCTCGTCGGCGCCCGCCCCCGTACGAAGGGCATGGAGCGCGGCGACCTCCTCGAGGCCAACGGCGGGATCTTCAAGCCGCAGGGCAAGGCCATCAACGACCACGCCGCGGACGACGTCAAGGTCCTCGTCGTCGGCAACCCGGCCAACACCAACGCCCTGATCGCCCAGGCCGCCGCCCCCGACGTACCGGCCGAGCGCTTCACCGCGATGACCCGTCTCGACCACAACCGCGCGCTGAGCCAGCTCGCGAAGAAGACCGGCACCTCGGTCGCCGACATCAAGCGCCTGACGATCTGGGGCAACCACTCCGCCACCCAGTACCCGGACATCTTCCACGCCACGGTCGCCGGCAAGAACGCCGCCGAGGCCGTGAACGACGAGAAGTGGCTCGCCGAGGACTTCATCCCGACCGTCGCCAAGCGCGGCGCCGCGATCATCGAGGCGCGGGGTGCGTCCTCGGCCGCCTCCGCCGCCAACGCCGCCATCGACCACGTGTACACCTGGGTCAACGGCACGGCCGAGGGCGACTGGACCTCCATGGCCATCCCGTCGGACGGCTCCTACGGCGTCCCGGAGGGCCTGATCTCCTCCTTCCCGGTCACCACCAAGGACGGCAGGTACGAGATCGTCCAGGGCCTGGAGATCAACGAGTTCTCCCGCGCCCGCATCGACGCTTCGGTGAAGGAGCTGGAGGAGGAGCGCGAGGCGGTCCGCTCGCTCGGCCTCATCTGAGCCGCACCACCGGCGATTTCACGCAGGCCCCGCTCCCGGTTCCTCCGGGAGCGGGGCCTGCGGCCGTTCCGCTCGCCGTCCGGGGTCACCGCGTGCCCGGCGGACGGCTCCGGCTCAGGTCAGGTCGTCCGCAGCAGGTCCTGAAGCTTCGAGACCTCCACCGACGCGCCCGCGGGCGGGGCCTTCGCCGGGACCGGCATGTTGTAGTCCGTGAAGGTGAGGGTCAGGTCCGTGCCCGGGCCCTTCTGCGCCGCGCGGAACAGGCGGTGGGGCGTGCCCGTCGTGACGTAGAGCGTCGAGTCCAGGCCGTTCGTGCTGAAGGACAGCGGGACCACCCGTGTGCCGTCCACGACCGTCGCGAGGCCCTCCTTCAGCGAGGGGGGCGGGGTCGCCGTCGCGGCCGTCTGGAGGTCCTGGAGGCTGCACGCGTTGGTGACGCCGCTGAAGAGCCTGTCGGACGTGGAGCCGTGGATGTAGTGGTTCGTGAACGTCTCGGCCGCCGCGATGCCCCGGTCGCCCGGCAGTTCCGCCGTCCAGAACGTCGCGTCCGGTTTCAGCCACACATCGGTGCCGAGCTTGATGATCCGGATCGTGCCGCCGTGCGTGCCGAGGCTCAGGGTGCCCGCGCAGTCGCCCTGCCGGTCCATCGCGAGGTTCATCGCCGTGGGCAGGGTGAGGCTCTTCATCGCGGTCGCGCTGCGGTCCTCGTAGTGGACGCGGACCGATCTCGCCTGCCGCAGTGCGCTCTGCGCCTGCGCGGCGAGCTGCCCCGGGCTCTGGTCGGCGGCTGTCTCGGCCGACGACACGCCGCCCAGCACGGGTGAGACCAGCAGACCCATCGTCGCGGCCGTCACCGTCGCTCGCGTCGCGATCGTGAAGCCATGCGTGCGGAACATCGCGTCACCTCCACCAGTAGCTCAGGCTCAGCGTACTTTTCACCCTTTTCGACCGCATTTTCAGTGACGCGGAGCACTTTCGGTCACGCGAATGCATGCATCCACGGCGAAGGGGCAGGTGCACGCCGCCCAAGGGGGGTGACACGCGTGTAACACAGGGTGACCAAGAGGGAACGGAAGGCAATACCGATCATGGCGGCAGAGCAGGCACGGCAGGCAGCACAGACCATTCATGCGGCAGGGGAGTGGCGCGCCGCGCTCTCCGGCGCCACGCGCGAAATCCTGGACCCCGCGGATGCCGAGCCGCTCGCCCTGGTCGCGGAGGGCGACGAACGGGACGCCGACGCGGCCGTCGAGGCCGCCCGCCGCGCCTTCGACGAGGGGCCCTGGCCGGGCACGTCCGCGGCCGAGCGTGCCGCGCTGCTGCACCGTGTCGCCGACCTCCTCGTGCGCGATCGCGAAGAGCTGGGCCTCCTGGAGAGCCGCGACGCGGGCAAGACGCTGGAGGAGGGGCGCGTCGACATCGACTGTGTCGCCGACGCCTTCCGCTACTTCGCCGATCTCGTCGCCGCCGAGAGCGCCGGCCGTGTCGTCGACGCCGGCACGCCCGACCTCCACAGCGTGGTGGTGCACGAGCCCGTCGGCGTGTGCGCCCTGATCACGCCCTGGAACTACCCGCTGCTCCAGGCGAGCTGGAAGATCGCCCCCGCGCTCGCCGCAGGCAACACCTTCGTGATCAAGCCGAGCGAGATCACCCCGGTGACCACGGTCGCCCTGATCGAGCTGCTCGCCGAAGCCGGACTGCCCGCCGGGGTGGCCAACATCGTCACCGGCCCCGGCCATTCGGTCGGCGCCCGTCTCGCCGAGCACCCCGCCGTGGACCTGGTCTCCTTCACCGGCGGGCTCGTCAGCGGTACCAAGGTGGCGCAGGCCGCGGTCGTAGGTGTGAAGAAGCTCGCCCTCGAACTCGGCGGCAAGAACCCCAATGTCGTCTTCGCCGACGCCTGCGCCACCGACGACGGCTTCGACACCGCCGTCGACCAGGCTCTCAACGCCGCCTTCATCCACAGCGGCCAGGTGTGCTCGGCCGGCTCCCGCCTCATCGTCGAGGAGTCGGTCCGCGAACGTTTCGTCGCCGAACTCGCACGCCGTGCGGCCCTGATACGCCTCGGCCGGGGCACCGAGAAGGGCGTCGAGTGCGGCCCGATGGTCTCCGCCGAGCAGCGCGCCAAGACGGAGGCGTACGTCGCCTCCGCGCTCGCCGAGGGCGCCGTGCTGCGCTGCGGCGGCAAGCGCCCCGAGCCCGACGAGACCAGGCCGGCCACCGGCTATTTCTACGAGCCCACCGTGCTCGACCACTGCCACCGGGAGATGAGGGTCGTACGGGAGGAGGTCTTCGGGCCCGTCCTGACCGTGGAGACCTTCCGCACCGAGGACGAGGCGGTCGCGCTCGCCAACGACACCGAGTACGGCCTCGCCGGCGCCGTGTGGACCACCGACCCGGGGCGCGCCCGCCGCGTCGCAGGCCGGCTGCGCCACGGCACCGTCTGGATCAACGACTTCCACCCCTACCTCCCGCAGGCGGAGTGGGGCGGCTTCGGCAAGAGCGGCATCGGCCGCGAACTCGGCCCCTCGGGCCTCGCCGAGTACCGCGAGGCCAAGCACGTCTACCAGAACCTCGCCCCGAAGCCGGTCCGGTGGTTCGCGGGCTGACCCCGACCGCCGCGTCCTCCGCCCCCACCCTCTGCCTCCCCGCTCACCCCACCCTTGGAGCCAGCCCCATGCACCGGACCAGCCACGAGTACGACTATGTCGTCGTCGGCGGCGGCACCGCGGGATCCGTCATCGCCTCCCGCCTCACCGAGAACCCGGACGTCACCGTCGCCGTGATCGAGGGCGGCCCGAGTGACGTCGGCCGCGACGACGTCCTCACCCTGCGCCGCTGGATGGGCCTGCTCGGGGGTGAACTGGACTACGACTACCCGACCACCGAGCAGCCGCGCGGCAACTCCCACATCCGGCACAGCCGCGCCCGCGTGCTCGGCGGCTGCTCCTCCCACAACACGCTGATCGCCTTCAAGCCGCTGCCGTCCGACTGGGACGAGTGGGAGGCGGCCGGCGCCCAGGGCTGGGGCGCCGTCCCGATGGAGGCGTACTACGCGCGGCTCCTCAACAACATCGTCCCGGTCGACGAGAAGGACCGGAACGCCATCGCCCGCGACTTCGTGGACGCGGCCGAGACGGCGCTCGGCGTGCCTCGCGTGGAGGGCTTCAACAGCAAACCGTTCACCGAGGGCGTCGGCTTCTTCGACCTCGCTTACCACCCCGAGAACAACAAGCGCTCCAGCGCGTCGGTGGCGTATCTGCACCCGGTGATGGACCAGCGCCCCAACCTGACCGTCCTCCTGGAGACCTGGGCGTACCGGCTGCAGCTCGAGGGCACCCGCGCCGAGGGCGTACACGTGCGCACCAAGGACGGCGAGGAGATCCTTCTGCGGGCCCGGCGCGAGGTAGTGCTGTGCGCGGGCGCGGTCGACTCCCCGCGGCTGCTGCTGCACTCGGGTATCGGCCCGAAGGCGGACCTGGAGAAGCTCGGCATACCGGTCGTGCACGACCTGCCGGGCGTCGGCGAGAACCTGCTCGACCACCCCGAGTCGGTGATCGTGTGGGAGACGCACGGCCCGATCCCGGAGAACTCCGCGATGGACAGCGACGCCGGGCTGTTCGTGCGCCGCGACCCCGAACAGCCGGGCCCGGACCTGATGTTCCACTTCTACCAGATCCCGTTCACGGACAACCCGGAGCGACTGGGCTACGAGCGGCCGGAGTTCGGCGTCTCGATGACCCCGAACATCCCCAAGCCGAAGAGCCGGGGCCGCCTCTACCTCAAGAGCGCCGACCCCGAGGAGAAGCCCGCGCTCGACTTCCGCTACTTCACCGACGAGGACGACTACGACGGTCGCACCCTTGTCGACGGCATCCGCATCGCCCGCGAGATCGCGAAGACCGAGCCGCTGGCGGGCTGGCTGAAGCGGGAAGTGTGCCCCGGCCCCCACCTCACCGGCGACGAGGAACTGAGCGCGTACGCGCGCAAGGTCGCCCACACCGTGTACCACCCGGCCGGCACCTGCCGTATGGGCGCCGAGACCGATGAACTCGCCGTGGTCGACCCCCGCTTGAAGATCCGCGGCCTTGACGGTATCCGCATCGCCGACGCGTCCGTCTTCCCCACCATGCCCGCCGTGAACCCGATGATCGGCGTGCTCATGGTCGGGGAGAAGGCCGCCGACCTGCTCGGAGGTGAGGCCTGATGGCCCTCGCAGTTCCCACTCGCAAACCGCCCACCGACAACTCCGCCGACTCTCCCGTCTTCTCGGTCGACGGCCTGTGGAAGGTCTTCGGCCCGAAGGCCGGCCGCATCCCCACGGACCCCGGACTCGCCGCGCTTCCCGCCGCCGAGCTGCGTGAACGCACCGGCTGCACCGCCGCCGTCCGTGATGTGGGCTTCGACGTCCGCAAGGGCGAGGTGTTCGTCGTCATGGGGCTGTCCGGCTCCGGCAAGTCCACGCTCGTGCGCTGTCTGACCCGCCTGATCGAGCCGACCGCGGGCACCATCGCCATCGACGGCGAGGACGTCCGCGCCATGGACAAGGCGCGGCTGCGCGAACTGCGGCGCCACCGTGCCGCGATGGTCTTCCAGCACTTCGGCCTGCTGCCGCACCGCACTGTCCTCGACAACGTCGCGTACGGCCTTGAGATCCAGGGCATCGGCCGGGCCGAACGCCGCGAGCGGGCCGCCGACTTCGTCGCCAAGGTCGGCCTGGAGGGGATGGAACATCGGCGCCCCAGCCAGCTGTCCGGCGGCCAGCGGCAGCGGGTCGGGCTCGCCCGCGCGCTCGCCGTCGACCCCGAAGTGCTCCTGTTCGACGAGCCGTTCAGCGCCCTCGACCCGCTGATCCGGCGCGATATGCAGGAGGAGGTGGTCCGGCTGCACCGCGAGGAGGGCCGCACGATGGTCTTCATCACGCACGATCTGAGCGAGGCCCTCAGGCTGGGCGACCGCATCGCCCTGATGCGCGACGGCCGCATCGTGCAGCTGGGCACCCCCGAGGAGATCGTGGGCTCCCCGGCCGACGACTATGTCCGCGCGTTCGTCCGTGACGTGCCGCGCGAGCAGGTCATGACCGTCCGCTCGGCCATGCGCGCCGCGTCCGCGGAGGAGGCGGGGGGCGGCCCGGCGGTGTCGCCGGACGCGACGGTCTCGGAGGCGATCGAGGCGGTCGCCCGCACCGGCTCCCCGGCCCGCGTCATGGACGAGGGCCGCTGTCTCGGCGTCGTCGACCACGAGCGCCTGCTCGGCGTCGTGGCCGGCACGGAGCAGGACGCCGTGACCGGAACCGGGCAGGGTGCCATGGATGTGGCAGGCCAGGACGCCGTGACCGGGACGGAGCGGGGCGCCGTGACCGGAACGGGGCAGGCCGAGGAGGTGGTGTGATGGCCACGCTCACCGTCACCGCACCCAGGGCCACACCCTCCGGCCTCCTCAGACACCGTGCCGTGGGCAAGCTGCTGCTGCTCGCGGTCGTCGCGGCGGTCCTCGTGCCCCTGGCCGACGCCCGCTGGGCGAGCGGCAGCTGGCCGCACGCGCTCACCGTCGACCTCTCCAAGCCGCTGGCCTCGGCCAGCAACTGGGTCATCGACAACCGCGACAGCCACCCCGTATTCCTGTACTTCTTCGGCTACGTCAGCAACGCCGTCGTGCTGTCCGTACGCGCCGTCTACCTCGTGCTGCTCGCCGCGGGCTGGGCGGGCGTGACGACCGCCGCCGCGCTGCTGGCCTGGCGGGCCGCGGGTGCCCGCCTCGCCCTCGGCACGGCGGCCGCGTTCGTCGCCTGCGGTCTGCTCGGCATGTGGGTGCCCACCATGCAGACGCTGGCGCTCATGGTGGTCGCGGTGCTCGTCTCGGTGCTGCTCGGCGCGCTGCTCGGCCTCGCCGCGGGCCTGTCCGACCGTACGTTCCGCGCCCTGCGCCCGGTCCTCGACACCATGCAGGTACTGCCGGCGTTCGCGTACCTCCTGCCCGTCGTCCTGGTCTTCGGCATCGGCGTCCCCGCGGCCGTTCTGGCCACCGTCGTGTACGCCGCCCCGCCGATGGCCCGGCTCACCGCGCTGGGCCTGCGCGGCGCCGACAAGGAGGTCCTCGAAGCGGTCGAGTCGCTCGGCACCACCGCCCGCCAGCGTCTGTTCACCGCCCGGCTGCCGCTGGCGCGCAAGGAACTGCTGCTCGGCCTCAACCAGACGATCATGATGGCCCTCTCCATGGCGGTCATCGCCTCCGTGATCGGTGCCGGCGGTCTCGGCGACCGCGTCTACCAGGCGCTCGCCTCCGTCGACGTGGGCGCCGCGCTCGCCGCGGGCATCCCGATCGTGCTGCTCGCGGTCGTCCTCGACCGGGTCACCGGTGCGGCGGGGGCCGAGGAGGAGCGGACCGGCGGGCGCGCCGCATGGGCGTACGCCGCCGTCGCGACCGTCGTCGTCGCCGTGGCCACACGTCTCGCAGGCCGCCTGGAGTGGCCGGGCTCATGGACCGTTCCGATCGCCGAGCCGGTGAACCGCGCCGTCGACTGGATGACCGCCCATCTGTACTCGGGCGTCCCCTACGTGGGCGGCACCGCCGACTGGGCGGCCCACTTCACCACCTGGATCCTGGACCCGGTGCGCGCCGGACTCCAGTGGCTGCCCTGGTGGTCGGTGCTGCTCGTCGTCGCCGCGCTGGCCTGGCTGATCGGGACCTGGCGCACCGCGCTCACCGCTGTCCTCGCGATGGCCGCGACCGGTGTGCTCGGGGTGTGGAAGCCGTCCCTGGACACGCTGTCCCAGGTGCTGGCGGCCGTGGCCGTCACCCTCGTCCTCGGTGTCGCCACCGGCATCGCGGCCGCCCGCAGCGACCGCTTCGAACGGCTGCTGCGCCCGGTCCTGGACGTCTTCCAGACGATGCCGCAGTTCGTGTACCTGATCCCGGTCGTCGCGCTGTTCGGCGTCGGCCGCGCACCCGCCGTCGTGGCGGCGATCGTCTACGCGCTGCCGGCCGTCGTCCGTATCACCGCCCAGGGCCTGCGCCAGGTCGACCCGGCCGCCCTGGAGTCGGCGCGTTCGCTCGGCGCGACGAGCGCCCAGCAGCTGCGCCAGGTGCAGCTCCCGCTCGCCCGCCCGGCGTTGCTGCTCGCGGTCAACCAGGGCGTGGTCCTGGTCCTCGCCGTCGTCATCATCGGCGGCCTGGTCGGCGGCGGCGCGCTCGGCTACGACGTCGCCTTCGGCCTCGCGCAGGGCGACCTGGCCACCGGCCTGGTGGCCGGCGCGGCGATCGTCTGCCTCGGCCTGATGCTCGACCGGGTGACCCAGCCGGCCGAGCGGCACGCGAAGAAGGGAGCGTGACATGGTCCGTACACGCACGACGATGATGACCGCCGCTCTCGCCGTCCTGGTGCTGACGACCGGCTGCGGTGCCGCCGACATGACCAAGCAGGCCTCGCCGTTCGCGGGTGCCCAGGGCGCGAAGACGGTGACGCTGTCCGTGCCGTCCTGGGTGGGCGCGCAGGCCAACGTGGCCGTGGCCCAGTACGTCCTGGAGCACAAGCTCGGCTACCGGGTCGACACCGTCCAGATCGACGAGGTTCCCGCCTGGGACGCCCTCAGCCAGGGCCGCATCGACGCGCTCCTGGAGGACTGGGGCCACCCCGACCAGGAGAAGCGGTACGTCGACGACAAGAAGACCATCGCCCGCGGCGGCGGCCTCGGGGTGACCGGCCACATCGGCTGGTTCGTCCCCACGTACCTGGTCAAGCAGCACCCGGACATCACGGACTGGAGGAATCTCGACAAGTACGCCCACCTGTTCCGCACCGCGGAGAGCGGCGGCAAGGGCCAGCTCATGGACGGCTCGCCGTCCTACGTCACCAACGACAAGGCGCTGGTGAACAACCTGAAGCTGGACTACCAGGTGGTGTTCGCCGGGTCCGAGGCCGCGCAGATCACGCAGATCAGGCAGTTCGCGAAGGAGCACAAGCCCTTCCTGACGTACTGGTACGCGCCGCAGTGGCTGTTCAAGAAGGTCCCGATGACCGAGGTGAAGCTGCCGCCGTACAAGGAGGGCTGCGACGAGGACGCGGCGAAGATCACCTGTGCGTACCCGCACACGCCGCTCCAGAAGTACCTGAACGCCGGCTTCGCGAAGGACGGCGGGAAGGCGGCGGCCTTCCTGAAGAAGTTCCGCTGGAGCACCGAGGACCAGAACCAGGTCGCGTTGCTGATCGCCGACCGGAAGCTGACCCCGGAGCAGGCCGCGAAGAAGTGGGTGGACAGCCACCCCTCGACGTGGCGGGCGTGGCTGTCCTGATCAGCCCTCGCGCAGCTCGACGGCGATCTCGCTCAGGGCCGCCGTGGCCCGGCGCTGCAACCAGGGCCCGAAGGTGACGCGGGTGGCCCCCAGCCCGCCCAGCTCGGCGGGCGTGGGGCCCGCCCCGTCGAGCCGCGCGAACGCGTTGAGCGGTCCCCGGATGCCGGCCCGCAGCAGCGGCAGTACGTCCGCCGGGGCGCCGATCGGATAGATGCAGTCGGCGCCCGCGGCGACGTACGACGCGGCCCGTTCCAGGGCCCGTTCCGGGTTGCCGTCCCCGTACGCGAACGTGTCGACGCGCGCGTTGAGGAAAAGCCGGTCGCCCGCCTCGGCCCGAACCTCGGCGAGCCAGTCGGCGTGCTCTCGCGGGTCCTTGAGGACACCCTCGTGCGAGTCCTCGACGTTGCAGCCCACGGCTCCCGTCTCCAGCAGCCGTTCGACCAGCTCCTTCGGCGCGAGCCCGTACCCGTCCTCGACGTCGGCCGACACCGGTATGTCGACCGCGCGGACGATCCGCGCGACCGCGGCGAACATCTCCTCGGCGGGCGTGGCGCCGTCCGCGTACCCGAGCGAGGCGGCGATCCCGGCGCTGGGCGTGGCGAGGGCCGGGAACCCGGCCTCGGCGAACGCCCGGGCGCTCGCCGCGTCCCAGGGGCCGGGAAGCATCAGCGGATCGCCGGGCGGACGGCCGTGGTGCAGGGCCCGGAACGTGCCGGCTCCGCTCACCACCGGGTGCTCCGCTTCGGACGGGCTGTCACTTGTACTGACCCGGCCGGTAGTGGCCCGGAACGGCACGGGCCGTCACCCCGAACCGGTTCCAGGCGTTGATGACCGCGATCGCGGCGATCAGCTGGGAGAGCTCCGCCTCGTCGAAGTGCTTGGCGGCCCGCTCGAACACCTCGTCCGGCACGAATCCCTCCGTCAGGACCGTGACCGCCTCGGTCAGTTCCAGTGCCGCGATCTCCTTCTCCGTGTAGAAGTGCCGCGATTCCTCCCAGGTGCTCAGCTGAACGATCCGCTCGACGCTCTCGCCCGCGGCGAGCGCGTCCTTGGAGTGCATGTCGAGGCAGAAGGCGCAGTGGTTGATCTGTGAGGCGCGGATCTTGACCAGCTCGCGCAGCTTCGGGTCGAGGCCGTGCCCGGCGGCCGCGTCGAGCCGGACCATCGCTCGGTAGACCTCGGGAGCGTGCTCGGCCCAGTTCAGCCGGGGTGCGTGCTCGGGCGCGTACTCCACGGCCGTGGCGGCGGTGTCGCTGTTCGTCGGGGTGTGGTCGTTCGTCGTCATGCTCCCGACCCTAGGAGCGAAGAAGCCCAGGAGTATGGTCTATTTCCATGGAGAAACCTTGGGCCACTTTGGGCGCCGACCTCCATCTGGAGCTGACCGGTCCGGGCCTGCGCCGGGGCCTGACCGACGCCCTGCGCGAGGCGGTCCGCAGCGGGCGGCTGGCACCCGGAACCCGGTTGCCCTCCTCCCGTTCACTCGCGGCCGACCTGGGCGTGGCACGGAACACGGTCGCCGACGCCTACGCCGACCTCGTCGCCGAGGGCTGGCTCACCGCGCGCCAGGGCTCGGGCACCCGGGTGGCGACGGGGGTACCTCCCACGCCCTTCGGGCAGTGGGGGAGTGCGCTGCCGAGGGGGTCGGAGCGGGCGGCCCCCCACCCGCGGGAGCCCGGCCGCCTCGCGCACGACCTGGTCCCGGGCACGCCGGATCTCGCCTCCTTCCCACGCTCGGAATGGCTCAGGGCCGCCCGCCGTGCCCTCGCCGCAGCGCCCAACGACGCCCTCGGCTACGGCGATCCGCGCGGCCGGGCGGAACTGCGCACCGCGCTCGCCGGCTATCTCTCCCGGGCCCGGGGCGTACGCGCCGACCCCGACCGGATCGTCGTCTGCGCCGGGTTCGCACAGGGGCTGAAGCTGCTCGGCGAGGTGCTGCGCGACCGCGGGCAGGGCCCGTCCGCCGCACCGGGTCCGCTGGCCGTCGAGTCGTACGGCCTGGACGTGCACTGGAACATCGCGGAGCGGGCGGGACTGCGCACGGTTCCGCTCCCGTTCGACGACCTCGGGACCCGGACGGACGCGCTGACCGACGAGTCGGCGGTGCTGCTCAGCCCGGCGCACCAGTTCCCGATGGGCGGGGCGCTGCGGCCCGAGGGCCGGGCCGCCGTCGTCGACTGGGCCCGCCGCACCGGGGGGCTGGTGCTGGAGGACGACTACGACGGCGAGTTCCGCTACGACCGCCAGCCCGTGGGCGCGCTCCAGGACCTCGACCCGGACCATGTGGTGTACCTGGGCACCGCCAGCAAGGCACTGGCTCCCGGGCTGCGCCTGGGATGGATGGTGCTGCCGCAGTCCCTGGTCCCGGAGGTGGTCGCCGTCCGGCAGGGAGGCGGCTGGACCGGGGGTGTCCTGGACCAGCTGACCCTGGCGGAGTTCATCGCCTCGGGCGCCTACGACCGCCACGTCCGCGCCGCGCGCCTGCGCTACCGGCGCCGCCGCGACGCCCTGGTCGAGGCGGTCGCGTCCCGCGCCCCCCGGGTGAGGGTCAGGGGCATCGCGGCCGGCCTGCACGCCGTGCTGGAGCTGCCGCCGGGCACCGAGGCGTCCGTGGTGCGGGCAGCCGCCTGGCAGCAACTGGCCGTCCACGGCCTGGCCCGCTTTCGCCATCCCGACGCCGCCACCGAGCCCCTGGACGCCCTGGTCGTGGGCTACGGCACCCCACCGGACCATGCCTGGGCGGGGGCACTGGAGGCCCTGTGCCGGGTGTTGCCGTGAACCACCGGGCAGCGGTCGTGGTCAGGCCTGGCCGACCGGGGCCTTTGCCGCCGGTGCCGGAGCCTCGCCGAAGCGGGCCAGGAGCAGCGCGCCCAGTACGGCGACACAGAAGCCGAGCACCGCCAGCCAGGTCAGGCCCTCGCGGGTCCGGTCGCCCAGCCACACCACCCCGACCGCCGCCGGCCCCACCGTCTCCCCCACGACCAGGCCCGCCGTCGCCACCGTCACCGACCCCCGCTCCAGGGCCGTGGTCAGCAGCAGGAAGGCCGCGCCGCCGCCCAACAGCAGCGCGTACGTCGCCGGATTGGTGAGCAGGGCGGACGGCGTGAGCCCGTCGATCAGCCGTACCGCCACCTCGACGACCCCGAACCCGAAGCCGGCGCCCAGCCCCAGCACCAGCGACCGCCCCCGCCCCGGCAGCCGCCCCCCGCTCACCCCGAGGAACAGTACGGCCACCGCGGTCGCCAGCATCGCGTACTTCAGCGCCGTGGACCCCGGCCGGCCGCCCTCGGTACCGGAAGCCAGCCCCAGCAGGGCGAGCCCCGTACACACCACCCCGACCGCGGCCCACTCGCTCCCGGTAAGCCGGACCCCCAGCAGCCGCGCCCCGACCACCGCCGTCACCGCCAGGCTCGAGGCGAGCGCCGCGCCCACCGCGTAGATCGGAATCGACCGCAGCGCCGCGATCTGGAAGAGGAATCCGAGTCCGTCCAGCGTGAGCCCCGCCAGGTACCGCCACTGCCGCAGAGCCCGCAGCAGCAGCGCCGCCTCCCCGCCCCCGCCCCTTCCGGCCGCGCGCGCCGCGACCGCCTGCAACACCGTCGCCGTGCCGAAGCAGACCGCCGCGCCGAGCGCGCACATCATTCCAAGGAACACAGTGCGACTGTAGGGGAGCGCGCCGAGGCAGGGGGCCGATCGAACGCCGCAGCGGCCGTCTCTAGTCTGGTGGCCGGAAAATCTCACCGACGTCTCGACGACGTCTCACTCGACGGGGGACAGGAACATGGCAGGCACACGTCGGCAACTGCGTTCGGGCACGGTCGTCCTCGGCGGTATGGGGCTCCTTGCCGCAGCCCTCACCGCCTGCTCTTCGGACCCGGACAAGCGCTGCGTCGACCGGGACAGCTACACCCTCGGCAAGGGCTACAAGGCCGTCGCCGACAAGAACTGCACCTCCTCCGGGTCGTCCGTGCACGGTGGCTGGTACTACGGCGGCAAGAAGAAGAACGGCTTCGTGAACGGCGGTTCCTTCACCAAGTCGAAGGGCTCGGGCCGCTCCGGCGGCAGCCACGGCGGCGTCGACCGCGGCGGCTTCGGCGGCCACGGCACGTCCGGAGGCTGAGCAGCCGTGGAACGCCGCAGGACCGAGCCGCGCCCCGACTGGCAGCGGACCGTCGAGGCCCAGGGCCTCGTCTACCCCCTCACCCGCTACCCCGACGACTCCCTGCGCCCCTACTGGGACGAGAGCGCGTACTACGTCTTCTCGCTCGAGGAGGTGGAGGCGCTGGAGGAGGTCGTCGAGGAACTGCACCGCATGTGCCTGGCCGCGGCCGCGCACATCGTCGAGGAGAACCGCTTCGCCGACCTCGGCATCACCGACCCGCGTATCGCCCGCGCGGTCGCCGATGCATGGCGCCGCCGCGCCGAACTCCCCTCCGTCTACGGCCGGTTCGACCTGCGGTACGACGGCACGGGCCCGGCGAAGCTCCTGGAGTACAACGCCGACACCCCCACGTCCCTGGTCGAGGCCGCCTCGCCCCAGTGGTTCTGGATGCAGGAGCGCTTCCCGGGCGCCGACCAGTGGAACTCCCTGCACGAACGCCTGGTCGCCGCCTGGGAGAAGCAGTCCGCGCTGCTCCCGCCCGGGGGCCCGCTGTACTTCGCGCACTCCTCGGTCGACGAACTCGGCGAGGACCTCATGACGGTCGCGTACCTGAAGGAGACCGCGGAGCAGGCCGGACTCGACACCGACTGGATCTCCATGGAGGAGATCGGCTGGGACCCGCTCTCGGGGCGCTTCGTCGACAACCGGCTGCGCTTCATCCGCAGCTGCTTCAAGCTCTACCCCTGGGAGTGGCTCGTCGCCGACCGCTTCGGCGGCCATGTCCTCGACACCCTCGACAACGGCGGCGGCACGGGCAGCACGCTGTGGATCGAGCCCGCCTGGAAGATGCTGCTCAGCAACAAGGCGCTCCTCGCGATCCTCTGGGAGCTGTACCCGGGCCACCCGAACCTGCTCCCGGCCCATCTGGATGGCCCCCGGGACCTGGCGCACACCAGGGGCTATGTCGCCAAGCCGCTCCTCGGCCGGGAGGGCGCGGGCGTGACCGTCCACCCGCCGGGCGCCGAGCCCGTCGTGCGGGAAGAGCCCTGCTGCTACCAGGAGCTGGCGCCCCTGCCCTCCTTCGACGGCAACCATGTCGTCCTCGGCGCCTGGGTCGTCGGGGACGCGTCGGCCGGGCTCGGTGTCCGCGAGTCTTCCGGCCTGGTCACGGACGAGTACGCGCGATTCCTGCCGCACGTGATCCTCTGAGGGCGTCGCCGTCGCTCGCATGGTGGACGCGGGGAACTGGCCGTCCGGCGGGCCCGGTAGGCTGGCCGACGGGCCGTGACTGGCGCGCTGGGATGGGACCGACCATCGGGGAGCGGCCCTGATGTCAGCGAGTGCCGTGCGCCTGGGCCGACCGTGAACCGTGACCGCACCAAGCCACGCCACCCGGAGGCCGACATGCCGGAGCAGCAGCCACTCTCCACCGAGTCCACCGCCTTCCGCGCCGCCCTCGACGTGATCCGCGCCGTCGAGCCGCGCGTCGCCGACGCCATCGGCCAGGAGGTCGCCGACCAGCGCGAGATGCTCAAGCTGATCGCCTCCGAGAACTACGCGTCCCCGGCCACCTTGCTGGCCATGGGCAACTGGTTCAGCGACAAGTACGCCGAGGGCACCGTCGGCCGCCGCTTCTACGCCGGCTGCCGCAACGTCGATACCGTCGAGTCGCTCGCCGCCGAGCACGCCAAGGAACTGTTCGGCGCGCGCCACGCCTATGTCCAGCCGCACTCCGGCATCGACGCCAACCTCGTCGCCTTCTGGGCCGTCCTCGCCCAGCGCGTCGAGGCCCCCGCCCTGGAGAAGGCGGGCGTCCGCCAGGTGAACGACCTCTCCGAGGAGGACTGGGCCGAGCTGCGCCGCGCCTTCGGCAACCAGCGCATGCTCGGCATGTCCCTGGACGCGGGCGGCCACCTCACCCACGGCTTCCGCCCGAACATCTCCGGCAAGATGTTCGACCAGCGCTCCTACGGCACCGACCCGGCCACCGGTCTGATCGACTACGACGCGCTGCGCGCCTCCGCGCGCGAGTTCAAGCCGCTGATCATCGTCGCCGGCTACTCGGCCTACCCCCGCCTGGTGAACTTCCGGATCATGCGCGAGATCGCCGACGAGGTCGGCGCCACGCTCATGGTCGACATGGCCCACTTCGCGGGCCTGGTCGCCGGCAAGGTCCTCACCGGCGACTTCGACCCGGTCCCGCACGCGCAGATCGTCACGACCACCACCCACAAGTCGCTGCGCGGCCCGCGCGGCGGCATGGTGCTGTGCGACGACTCCCTGAGGGAACAGGTCGACCGGGGCTGCCCGATGGTGCTGGGCGGTCCGCTCCCGCATGTGATGGCAGCGAAGGCGGTGGCACTGGCGGAGGCCCGGCAGGAGTCCTTCCGCGACTACGCCCAGCGGATCGTGGACAACTCCCGCGCCCTGGCCGAGGGCCTCATGCGCCGCGGCGCCACCCTCGTCACGGGCGGCACGGACAACCACCTGAACCTGATCGACGTGGCCTCCTCCTACGGCCTCACCGGCCGCCAGGCCGAGGCGGCCCTGCTGGAGTCGGGCATCGTCACCAACCGCAACTCCATCCCGGCCGACCCGAACGGCGCCTGGTACACCTCCGGCATCCGCATCGGCACGCCCGCGCTCACCACCCGGGGCCTGGGCACGGCGGAGATGGACGAGATCGCGGCCCTGATCGACCGCGTCCTCACGACGACCGTCCCCGGCACCACCGGCAAGGGAACCCCGTCGAAGGCCCAGCACGTCCTGGACCCCAAGATCGCCGACGAGATCGCCCACCGGGCGAGCGACCTGCTCCAGGGCTTCCCGCTCTACCCGGAGATCGACCTGGGCTGATCCGGTCGGCGGCGGCCCCCGGCCGCTCACAGATCGATGAGCTCCTGCCGCGGCTCGCGAGGCAACCCCTGTCCGCGGGCCGCGGCCCGCCGCACGGCGTACGCGCCGCCGGCAGCCAGCGCCAGCCCCGCCACGAGTCCACCCGCCCCCCACAGCAGGCGGTCCGAGAGGCCGCCCGCGGCCGAGGGGAGCGGCCCTGCGAACAGTCCGTCCCTTTCCAGCCGGTCGAAGACCGGCCGTGGTGCCCGGCGCCACCGGACATCGTCGTCGGAGACGTCCGGCGCCGGATCGGACCGCACCCACGCCGTTCCGTCCGCCGCCAGGAACACCTGGTCCTGCCGCTCCACGGCCACGTCGCCCCCCGGTGCCCGCCGTGTGTAGGGCCACCCTCCGATACCGGTCAGCCCCCACACCACGGTGGCCCGCACCCGCGGATAGCGGCCCCGGGTCCAGGCGTCCGGTACCGGCTCCGTCCTGGTCTCCGCCGGAGACGTCAGCTGCCACAGCAGCGCGAAGTCCCGGTCCCCGGAGCGCAGTGTCGTCGTACGGCCCGTACCGTTCGCCACGACGAGCGCCAGATCGGGGATGTCCTTGCCCACCGCCCCCGCCGGGGCGGCCCCCACCAGCACCGCGACCGTCACCACCAGTGCAGCCACCAGAGCGCCCAGCCCGCGCACGCCTTCCCCCCGCTCCTCATGCCCCTGTGTCACACCGTCTTGTTACACCGTCGCGGACCCCGCGGTGCGCACCGGTCTCCCTCCGCTTCCGGCACGGCCCCCCGGACCTGAGAGAATGGTGAACATGGCCTCAGACAGTCCTCGCGTGCTCTCCGGAATCCAGCCCACCGCCGGCTCGTTCCACCTCGGCAACTACCTCGGCGCCGTCCGCCAGTGGGTGGCCCTCCAGGAGACCCACGACGCGTTCTACATGGTCGTCGACCTGCACGCGATCACCGTCCCGCAGGACCCGAAGGAGCTGCGCGCCAACACCCGTCTGGCCGCCGCCCAGCTCCTCGCGGCCGGGCTGGACCCGGAGCGGTGCACGCTCTTCGTCCAGAGCCACGTCCCCGAGCACGCCCAGCTCGCCTGGATCATGAACTGCCTCACCGGCTTCGGCGAGGCCGCACGGATGACCCAGTTCAAGGACAAGTCCGCCAAGCAGGGCGCCGACCGCGCGAGCGTGGGGCTCTTCACGTACCCGATCCTCCAGGTCGCCGACATCCTGCTGTACCAGGCGAACGAGGTGCCGGTGGGTGAGGACCAGCGCCAGCACATCGAGCTGACCCGCGACCTCGCCGAGCGCTTCAACGGCCGCTTCGGCGAGACCTTCACGGTCCCGCGGCCGTACATCCTCAAGGAGACCGCGAAGATCTACGATCTCCAGGAGCCGTCGATCAAGATGAGCAAGTCGGCGTCCACGCCGAAGGGCCTGATCAACCTGCTCGACGACCCGAAGGCGACGGCCAAGAAGGTCAAGAGCGCCGTCACGGACACGGACACCGTGATCAGGTTCGACACGGAGGAGAAGCCGGGCGTCAGCAACCTGCTGACCATCTACTCCACCCTCACCGGCACCGGTGTCACCGAACTGGAGCAGCAGTACACCGGCAAGGGCTACGGAGCGCTCAAGACGGATCTCGCCGAGGTCATGGTCGACTTCGTGACGCCGTTCCGGGAGCGCACCCAGCAGTACCTGGACGACCCCGAGACGCTCGACTCGGTCCTGGCCAAGGGAGCGGAGAAGGCGCGCGCGGTCGCTGCGGAGACTCTCGCCCAGGCCTACGACAGGGTGGGCTTCCTGCCCGCCAAGCACTGACCCGGGAGGTGCCCCGGCGCGCCGGGGAGTGCTGCACTCCACTCTGACTGTGCCTGCCCGATGGCAGGGCGTGGTCGTACAGTCGGAAAGCGAATACCACAGCGGCAGCCCGTCCTGCCCCGGGCCGCGCACACCAACACGACGTTAGGAGACGACGTGGGGACCGTAACGATCGGTGTGTCGATCGCGGTCCCGGAGCCTCACGGCAGCCTCCTCCAGGAGCTGCGCGCGGGCTTCGGCGACGCCGCGGCCCACGGCATCCCCACGCATGTCACCCTGCTGCCGCCGACGGAGGTCGAGGCCTCCGCGCTGCCCGCGATCGAGGCGCACCTCGTCGAGGTCGCGGCGGCCGCGCGTCCCTTCCCGATGCGGCTGTCCGGGACGGGCACGTTCCGTCCCCTCTCGCCCGTGGTCTACGTCCGGGTCGTCGAGGGCGCGGAGGCGTGCACATGGCTCCAGAAGCAGGTCCGGGACGCCTCCGGGCCGGTGGCGCGCGACCTGCTGTTCCCGTACCACCCGCATGTCACGGTCGCGCACGGGATCGACGAGGCGTCCATGGACCGTGCGTACGAGGAGCTGTCCGACTACGAGGCCGAGTGGCCGTGCACGGGCTTCGCGCTGTACGAGCAGGGCCCGGACGGCGTCTGGCGCAAGTTGCGGAAGTTCCCGTTCGGCAGCGCGGTGGTGCCGTCCCAGGCGGCGGCCCCGACCGACGCCACCCTTCCCGCCCATCAAGGCTAGATCCCGCTACAGAGCTGAGAACGGCAGAGCTGAGAACGGCAGAGCTGAGAACGGCAGAGCTGAGAACGGCAGAGCTCAGAGCGGCAGGCGCCGGAACAGGGCCCTGGGCAGGTGCCGCAGGGCCGACATCACCAGGCGCAGGGCGCCAGGCACCCACACCACCTCCGAGCGCCTCCGCAGCCCCAGCTCGATCGCCGTGGCGACCTCCTCCGGGGTCGTGGTCAGCGGCCCCTGGTCCCGTGCGGGCGTGCCGGGCCCCCGGAGGGAGGCGGGGCGGACGACCATGACGTGCACACCGGTGCCGTACAGCGCGTCGCCGAGGCCCTGCGCGAACGTGTCGAGCCCCGCCTTGCTGGAGCCGTAGATGAAGTCCGATCGGCGGGCCCGCTCACCGGCGGCCGAGGACAGCACCACCAGCGAGCCGTGCCCCTGGGTCTGGAGCGCCCGGGCGCACACCAGGCCGGCGGAGACCGCGCCGGTGTAGTTGGTCTGCGCGACGCGCGCCGCGGCCGCCGGGTCGCGCTCGTCGGTCGCCTGGTCGCCGAGCACGCCGAACGCGAGCAGCACCAGATCGATGTTCCCTTCCGTGAACGCCTTGCCGAGCGCGCTCTCGTGGGACTCGGGGTCGAGCGCGTCGAAGGGGACGGTGAAGGTGTCGGCGCCGAGCGCGCGCAGGTGCCGGGCGGCCCCGTCCAGGCGGGGGGAGGGGCGGCCGGCCAGCCGGACGGTCCGGGCGCCCCGGGCGATCAGGCGGCGTGCGGTGGCCAGCGCGATCTCGGACGTGCCGCCGAGGATCAGCAGGGAGCGGGGAGTGCCGAAAGCGTCCTTGTGGGCAGGCATGCCCGTGACCGTAGCGTTGCAAAAGGGGCATAGCCTCTCAATGTCTTCACCTGGCGTCGCTCCTCACTGAAATGGGTGATGCGGGGAAGCCGGAGTACGCCGGGATACGGCACGGGTCACGAGGGGAGCGTCGCACCATGGACTGGCTGAAGAGACTCCCCGGCATCGGGCCGCTGATCGGCCGGCTGACGGCCACGCACGCCTGGCGCTCCTACGAACGCCTCGACCGCGTGAAATGGACCCGGCTCGCGGCCGCAATGACGTTCGTCAGCTTCGTGGCGCTCTTCCCGCTGCTCACCGTCGCCGCCGCGATCGGCGCCGCCACGCTCAGCGCGGACCAGCAGAACAAGCTCCAGAGCAAGGTCGCCGAACAGTTTCCCGGCATCTCCGGCCAGCTCGACATCCACGGCCTGGTCCAGAACGCCGGCACCGTCGGCGTCATCGCCGGAGCCACGCTGTTCTTCGTCGGCATCGGCTGGGTCGGCCAGATACGGGACTGCCTGCGCGCGGTGTGGGAGCTGCCCGACAGCGACGAGAACCCGGTGGTCGCGAAGGTCAAGGACGGCGTGGTGCTGGTCGGCCTGGGCGGCGCGGTCCTGGTGACCATCGCCATCTCCACCGTCGCCAACGCCCTGGTCGACCGGATGGCCGGGGAAATCGGCCTCGATCAGGGCGGCTGGGGCAGCGTGCTGCTGCGGATCGCCGCCTTCGCCGTCGCCGTCCTCGCCGACTTCCTGGTCCTGCTGTACGTCCTCACCCTGCTGCCCGGCGTGGAACCCCCGCGGCGCCGGCTGCTGACCGCCGCCCTGATCGGCGCGGTCGGCTTCGAACTGCTCAAGCTGCTGCTCAGCGGCTACATCCAGGGCGTCGCCTCGAAGAGCATGTACGGCGCCTTCGGGGTGCCGGTCGCGCTGCTGCTGTGGATCAACTTCACCGCGAAGCTGGTGCTGTTCTGCGCCGCCTGGACGGCGACGGGCAGCAGCGGGTCCGGCGTGGTCAGGGACGGGTCCGGCGAGGTCAGGGACGGGTCCGACGGCGTACCAGATCGGGCAGCGGCCAGCGGCGGTTGACCAGGAAGACGCCCGCGGCGAGCAGGGCGAGCACGCCGCCGGAGATGGCGAGCGCCACGCCGACCCCACTGGAGCCGCCGCCCTTCACCGAGGTGGCCACCTGCTTGGCGGCCCCCCCGTTCTTGCCCGTGCTCCCGCCCGCGGACCCCCCGGAGGTGCCCTGGCCGCCCGTTCCGGCGCCCCTGGGCGCGACCAGCTCACCCACCGGGCGGACCTTCCCGGCCGCGTGGAAGCCCCAGTCGAACAGCCGGGCGGTCTCCCGGTAGACCTCGTTGTGATCCTTCTTCTCCGGGTTCATCACCGTCACGAGCAGCACCCTGCCGTTCCGTTCGGCGACTCCGGTGAAGGTGGCGCCGGCGTTGGTGGTGTTGCCGTTCTTCACGCCCGCTATGCCCCGGTAAGGGGAGAGGTCGGTGTCCCCGGCCAGTAGCCGGTTGGTGTTCTGAATCTCGAAGGACCCGCGGGTCGTCCTGCCCTTCTTCTTCGTGGTCTCGCCCGGGAACGAGGCCCGCACCGTCGAGCAGTACTCCCGGAAGTCCTTCTTCTGGAGCCCGGAGCGGGCGAACAGCGTCAGGTCGTACGCCGACGAGACCTGCCCGGCCGCGTCGTAGCCGTCCGGGCTGACCACGTGCGTGTCGAGGGCCTGCAACTCCTCGGCGTGGGCCTGCATGTCCTTGACGGTCTGCCCGACCCCGTGGTTCATCGCGGACAGCACATGCACGGCGTCGTTCCCGGAGCGCAGGAACACCCCGAGCCACAGGTCGTGGACCGTGTAGCTCTCGCCCTCCTTGATCCCGACCATGCTGGACCCGGAGCCGATACCCGCCAGGTCCGAGGGGAGCACCCTGTGCGTCTCGGTCCGGGGGAACTTGGGCAGTACGGTGTCGGCGAACAGCATCTTCAGGGTGCTTGCCGGGGGCAGCCGCCAGTGCGCGTTGTGGGCGGCCAGAACGTCACCCGATTCGGCGTCGGCGACGATCCAGGAGCGCGCGGTCACGTCCTTCGGGAGCACCGGGGCACCGCTGCCCAGGTTCACCTGGGTGCCCGGCCTGCCGAGCAGTTCGCCGCCGACCGTGGACATCACCGCCGGAGGCGTGGCCGAGGGGGACACGGTCGGGCTCTGCGGGGCCGCGAACGCGGTCGCGGGTGCGGCGAGCGAGAGGGACAGCACGGCGGCGGAGGTGACCGCCAGGCGGCGCCTGGCGATCTTCTTCGAGGCGGACACGGTCGCGAACGTACCGGGTGCGCGACGGGAAGTCCCAGCCGGTCCCAGTCGATACCGGACACCCCTGGGCGAGCCGCCACCGCCGAGCGGCGATACTGAGGGTATGAAGCTCAGCCGCCCCATCTCCTGGTTCCTGCTCGCCTTCGGGGTGTGGAGCTGGGTCATCTGGATCACTTTCGTCAAGAACCTGTGGAAGGACGCAAGCGGACTCGCGTTCGACGACGCGGGGAATCCGACGGCGTACTTCTGGGTGCACCTGACGCTCGCCGTCGTTTCCTTTGTCTTGGGGACAGTCATCGGCGTGATCGGGTTGCGCGGACTGCGCGCGCTGCGACGTACGCCATAACGGGGAGCGGACACACGGTGGTTGTCGTCCTCGTCCTGGTCGCCGTGGCCGTCCTGGCCGCGTTCGCAGCGCTGCACTGGTACGCGTGGCGCAGGCTGGTCCGCGAGACGACCCGCGGCCCGGGCCTCGCGCGGCGCACCGGCACGGCCGTGCTCGTCGCCGGACCGGTACTGATGGTCGCGGCCCTGGTCGCCGAGCGCGCCGGAGCCCCCTTCTGGCTCCAGCGCGTCCTGGGCTGGCCGGGCTTCCTGTGGATGGCGCTGTCGCTGTACCTGCTGCTGGCACTGCCGGCGGGTGAGGCCGTACGACCGCTGGTACGCCGCCTGGCTGACCGCGGCGCCCGGGCCCGGCAGTCGGCACCTGCCCCGGCTCTGGTGCCGGCGGGAGGGGCATCCACGGCCCCGCACACCGGGCCGCGACCGGACGGACCGCGGCCGGACGCACGGCCGCAGCCGCAGACCGCGCCGGACCGGGCTCCCCTGCCCGCCCCGGACCCGGCTCCGGGCCCCGCGCCCACCGCCCCCTCCCGCCGTCTCTTCGTCTCACGGGTCGTGGGCGGGGCCGTGGCCGCTGCCGCGGTCGGGACCGTGGGGTACGGCACCTACGGCGTGCTGCGCGGGCCCGCGGTGAAACGCGTCACGGTCCCGTTGGCCCGACTCCCGCGCTCCGCGCACGGTTTCCGCATCGCCGTCGTGAGCGACATCCACCTCGGGCCCGTACTCGGCCGGGGTTTCGCTCAGCGCGTGGTCGACACGATCAACTCCACCCAGCCGGACCTGATCGCGGTCGTCGGCGACCTGGTCGACGGCAGCGTGAAGGACCTGGGCCCGGCGGCGGCACCGCTGTCGCGGCTGAGGGCCCGCCACGGCAGCTACTTCGTCACCGGCAACCACGAGTACTTCTCCGGCGCCGACCAGTGGGTCGAGGAGGTGCGCAGGCTCGGCCTGCACCCCCTGGAGAACGCGCGCACGGAACTGCCCGCCTTCGACCTGGCCGGCGTCAACGACCTGGCGGGCGCGAGCGAGGGCGAGGGCCCCGACTTCACCAAGGCGCTCGGCGACCGCGACACCGCACGCGCCGTCGTCCTGCTGGCCCACCAGCCTGTCCAGATCCACGAGGCCGTACGGCACCACGTGGACCTCCAGCTCTCCGGCCACACCCACGGCGGCCAGCTCTGGCCCGGCAACTTCCTCGCGGCCGCCGCCAATCCGACCGTCGCGGGCCTGGACCGCTACGGCGACACCCAGCTGTATGTGACCCGGGGAGCGGGTGCCTGGGGGCCGCCGACGCGGGTGGGGGCACCGTCGGACATCACGATCGTGGAACTGGCCTCGCGACAGGCGTGAACCGCAAGCGCCTCACCAGCGGTGAAACCGGCCTGAAACAACCCCCTCGGTAAGTTCATTCTCATCTCAACTGATTCCTCTTCCCTCAGGTCAAGCACCGACAAGACCATCACGGACTTCCAGCGGATGCAGTTGCTCGTGGCCCGGGACGTGCCGCTGATCCCCCTGTGGCAGCGCAAGGAGTACGTGGTCAGCAGCGAGGACGTCGGTGGCGGACAGTACCTGTCGGACGGTACCGGTGTCTTCCGGCTGTGGCGGCTCGGCAGGATCTGACGCACGCCGCCGGCGCCGGGAACCAAGGCCCTCAGGGGCGCCCGTCCTCCACGGGCGTCCCTCTCCTCCCCGCGGGGTCCGGCAGCGCCTTCGTCATCCCCGGGAGGAAGTCCGTGAACAGCGCGTGCACCTCGTGGACGAGCGGCCTGAGCACCCGGAACCGGGCCAGTGAGACGCCCCGCGCGGTGAGACGGGCGCCGCGCTCCGCGAGCCGGTAGCTGCGCTCACGGCCCTCGGTCCGGTCGAAGATCCAGTACAGCACGAGCCCCATCTGCGCGAGCCACATCAACTCGGGCAGCGCGTCCCGCAGTTCCTCGGGCACCTTCGCCCTCGCCCCCGCCAGCACCTCCCGGTGCACGCCGATGGCCTGCGTGCGCGCACGCTCCGACTCGGGGGAGAACGGGCTGAGCGGACTGTCCGGGTCGGCGGCGTTCTTGAAGAACTGCACCGCGAACTCGTGGTACGGCGTGGCGACGTCCAGCCATGCCTTCAGCACACCCGCGAGCCGCGCCTCCAGGTCGGTCTCCTCGGCCAGGACCTCCTGGACGGACGCCTGGTGCTCGGCGGCGATGCGGTCGTAGAAACCCTGGATCAGGTGTTCCTTGCCCGCGAAGTAGTAGTAGGCGTTGCCGACGGAGACCCTCGCCTCCTGGGCGATGGCGCGCATGGTCGTCCGGTCGTAGCCCCGCTCCTGGAACAGCCGCATCGCGGTCTCGAGGATCAGCGCACGGGTCTGCTCGGACTTGGAGGGCACGAGGAGAGAGCCTAGCCGCCCCGCTCGTACTGCCCCGCCTCGAGGATCTCCACGACCGCAGGGGTGACCTCGGCCTTCGGGTCGGTGAGAACGCGCCCCGCACGCCCGAGGGCCCCGCCTCCAGTGGAGACGGGGCCCTCGGCGGCGTATCGGCGGGAGGACCTCAGAAGCGGCGCGTGATGAGCGCTCGCTTCACCTCCTGGATCGCCTTGGTCACCTCGATACCGCGCGGGCAGGCGTCGGTGCAGTTGAACGTCGTACGGCAGCGCCACACGCCGTCCTTGTCGTTGAGGATCTCCAGCCGCTGCTCCCCGGCGTCGTCACGCGAGTCGAAGATGAAGCGGTGCGCGTTGACGATGGCCGCCGGGCCGAAGTACTGGCCGTCGTTCCAGAACACCGGGCACGAGGACGTGCAGGCGGCGCACAGGATGCACTTCGTCGTGTCGTCGAACCGCTCACGGTCCTGAGGCGACTGGAGACGCTCGCGGGTCGGCTCGTTGGTGTCCTTCGCGATCAGGAAGGGCATCACGTCCCGGTACGCCTGGAAGAACGGCTCCATGTCCACGACCAGGTCCTTGAGGACCGCGAGGCCCTTGATGGGCTCGATCGTGATCGGCTTCTCGGGGTTGATGTCCTTGATCAGCGTCTTGCAGGCCAGACGGTTCTTGCCGTTGATCCGCATGGCGTCCGAGCCGCAGATGCCGTGGGCGCAGGAACGGCGGAACGTCAGCGTGCCGTCGATGTCCCACTTGATCTTGTGCAGACCGTCGAGGACGCGCTCCTTGGGATCGATCTCCAGCTGGAAGTCTTCCCAGGTCGCCTCCGCCGAGACCTCCGGGTTGAAGCGGCGGACCCGGAAGGTGACGGTGATGTACGGGGACGCGGCCGACTGCGCGTCCGCCTCCGCCTTGTCCAGAACAGGGGTTGCCATCAGTACTTACGCTCCATCGGCTGGTAGCGGGTCTGGACGACCGGCTTGTAGTCGAGACGGATGGACTCGGTGCCGTCGTCGCCCACCTCGCGGTACGCCATGGTGTGGCGCATGAAGTTGACGTCGTCTCGGTTCGGGTAGTCCTCGCGGTAGTGGCCGCCGCGGGACTCCTTGCGGGCCAGGGCCGACACCGCCATGACCTCGGCCAGGTCGAGCAGGTTGCCCAGCTCGATGGCCTCCAGCAGGTCCGTGTTGAACCGCTTGCCCTTGTCCTGGATCGCCACGTTCTTGTAGCGCTCCCTGAGCTCGGCGATCTTCTCGACCGCCGTCTTGATCGTCTGCTCGGTGCGGAACACCATGACGTTCGCGTCCATGGTCTCCTGGAGCTCGCGGCGCAGGTCCGCCACGCGCTCGTTGCCCGTGGACGACCGCAGCCGCTCGATCTGCGAGACCACCAGCTCCGCCGGGTTCTCCGGCAGCTCGACGTACTCCGCCTTCTGCGAGTACTCCGCCGCCGCGATGCCCGCGCGCCGTCCGAACACGTTGATGTCCAGCAGCGAGTTGGTGCCGAGGCGGTTCGCGCCGTGCACGGACACGCAGGCGACCTCGCCGGCCGCGTACAGGCCGGGGACGACCGTGGTGTTGTCCGCCAGGACCTCGGCCCCGACGTTCGTCGGGATGCCGCCCATCGCGTAGTGCGCGGTCGGCTGGATCGGGATCGGGTCCGTGTAGGGCTCGATGCCGAGGTAGGTGCGGGCGAACTCGGTGATGTCGGGCAGCTTGGCGTCCAGCTGCTCCGGCGGCAGGTGGGTGAGGTCCAGGTAGACGTGGTCGCCCTCGGGACCGCAGCCGCGGCCCTCGCGGATCTCCGTGTAGATGGCGCGGGACACGACGTCACGCGACGCCAGGTCCTTCATGACGGGCGCGTACTTCTCCATGAAGCGCTCGCCGTCCTTGTTGCGGAGGATGCCGCCCTCACCGCGCGCGCCCTCGGTCAGGAGGATGCCCATGCGCCAGATGCCGGTCGGGTGGAACTGGAAGAACTCCATGTCCTCCAGCGGCAGACCGCGCCGCCAGACGGCGGCCTGGCCGTCACCGGTCAGGGTGTGCGCGTTCGACGTCACCTTGAAGAACTTGCCGCAGCCGCCCGAGGCGTAGATCACGGCCTTCGCCTGGAAGATGTGGATCTCGCCGGTCGCCAGCTCGTACGCGACCACACCGGCCGACGTCTTGACGCCGTCGATCTCGGTGATCAGCTGGTCCAGGACGTAGAACTCGTTGAAGAACTCCACGCCCTCCTTGACGCAGTTCTGGTACAGCGTCTGGAGGATCATGTGGCCGGTGCGGTCGGCCGCGTAGCAGGAGCGGCGGACCGGGGCCTCGCCGTGGTTGCGGGAGTGACCGCCGAAGCGGCGCTGGTCGATCTTCCCCGCGGGCGTCCGGTTGAACGGCAGGCCCATCTTCTCCAGGTCGAGGACGGCGTCGATGGCCTCCTTCGCCAGGATCTCGGCGGCGTCCTGGTCTACCAGGTAGTCACCGCCCTTGACCGTGTCGAAGGTGTGCCACTCCCAGTTGTCCTCCTCCACGTTGGCCAGCGCGGCGGCCATGCCGCCCTGCGCGGCGCCCGTGTGGGAGCGGGTCGGGTAGAGCTTGGTCAGCACGGCGGTGCGGCTGCGCTTCGTCGCCTCGATCGCGGCGCGCATGCCGGCGCCGCCGGCGCCGACGATGACGGTGTCGTACTTGTGGATCTTCATGGATTCTCGCAGCCCCGTGCCTAGCGGATGTTCGGGTCGAAGGTGAAGATCACCAGCGTGCCCAGCAGGATGGTGAACACCGTGGCGGTGTACAGCAGGCCCTTCAGCCACAGGCGGGTGCTCGCCTGTTCCGCGTAGTCGTTGATGACGGTACGCAGGCCGTTGGCGCCGTGCAGCATGGCGAGCCACAGCATGGCCAGGTCCCAGAGCTGCCACCACGGGGAGGCCCAGCGGCCGGCCACGAAGGCGAAGCCGATCTTGGACACGCCGCCGTCGAGGACCAGCTGGATCAGCAGGTGGCCGATGACCAGGACGACCAGGACGATGCCGGACAGCCGCATGAAGAGCCACGCGGCCATCTCGAAGTTGCCGCGGGTCGCCTTGGGGGTCCTCTTGGTCCGCTGGCGCGGCGGCTCGATGACCGGCGCCGGGTTGTCGACGTCGTACAGCGAGGCACCTTCGACGGGGCCGATACCGGTGGCGGTGGTTTCAGTCGTGGACATACGCGTCAGCTCCCGAACACTTCACGAGCGGCGTGGCCGAGGACGGGGTAGACGGCCCCGAGCATCAGCACGACCCAGACGCCGACGACGGCCCACAGCATCTGCTTCTGGTAGCGCGGACCCTGCGACCAGAAGTCGACGGCGATGACGCGCAGGCCGTTCAGCGCGTGGAAGAGGATGGCGGCGACCAGGCCGTACTCCAGCACGGCGACGATCGGCGACTTGTACGTGGCCACGACCTTGTCGTAGGCCTCGGGGGAGACACGCACGAGAGCGGTGTCCAGCACGTGTACGAACAGGAAGAAGAAAATGAGGACGCCGGTGACTCGGTGAGCCACCCAGGACCACATTCCTTCCCGGCCGCGGTACAGCGTTCCAGCCGGCACGGAAGAACCCTCCGGGAGCGGGGACTAGGGCCGCGCCGGCTTCTGTGTCGGTCGGGCCCGGCCGGGTACGGTCCACCGGCCCCCAGCATCGTAGCGACGTGTTGTCGGAACGCTTGCGGCGGGCCTACCGATGTGATCAAACAGGCAATCAAACGAGCACGGACGGGCTATTGGGCGTGCTCCGCCACCGGGAGACCGGAGGGGTTCCGCACGAGGCGGGCCAGTCTGCCCTTCGCCAGACGGCGCAGTTCCTCGGCCGTCAGCAGGCGTTCCTCCTCGGGATCGTTCGCCAATCGTGACCGGATCGCGGCCAGCATCAAGTCGGCGGACTCGTCCGGGGTCACCTCGTCCAGACAGATGACGAACACGTGTCCGAAACGGCTCTCGTACGCCGCGTGTGCGGCGCTCAGGGCGGTGTGAGCGGCCGAGTAGGCGCCGTCCGGCAGCAGGGTGAGCGTCTCGCCCGCCAGGGCTTCGGCGAGGTCCGCGGGTGACAGGTCGTACGCCGCCTCGTCGGCCGCGGCGAGCAGGGAGTCCATGTCCGGGTAGGGGCGGTGCTCGGCGAGGCGGTGGACCCAGCGCAGACTGCGGCAGCAGGCCAGGAGGGCGCGCCGGGCCTCGTCGGCGGGTGCGGAGTTGAACCGCTCCAGGCCGGTGGGGGCCGCGGTGCGCTGTTGCGCCGGCAGCGCGGTGGCGCCGGGGAGGCGGGGAAGACGGTGCGCGGACAGCGTGGGTCCTCGGCGGTGGCGGGCGCGGCGTCGGGCGGACGTCGCGTGCGGGTCGGCAGGGAGAGGAGGGGGAGGCGGAAAATGCTCCGTCACGTTATCGACGGCGGTCGGGCGGGCGTCCAGCGGCTGCCCGAATTTCACCCGAACGGGAGAGTTTCGAGGCTTCTTGTGGACGATCGGGCTGGGTCGGGGCCGTAGGTTCGGAAGGGACAAAGGGGGACGGATGCGTGGAGGTGGGTAGCGTGTGGTCGATAGTCGATCGAATACGTATGAATGTGGTGCGTGAGGTGAGGCAGAGGCTGCCGCGCACGGTGCGGCCGTACGCGGGTGTGGTGCGAGGTGTGGCGCGGTGACCGGCCGGAGGCGACGGGTTCCCGAGGGGAAGACGCACGGGAAGCGCAACGGGTTGCTGCTGGGCGCCGCGGTCGTCACCGCCGGCGCGGTCGCGGCGGCCGTGACGCTGTGGCCTTCGGGCGGCGGCACGCCCAATGGATCCAAGGTCAGGACGGGCACCTCCGCCCCGTCCCCCACCCGGGTGTACCCCCTCTCGCAGGCGCCCCGCACCATTCCGGCCGTCCGTGAGTTCACCGCCGCCCGCGGTCCCGGCTGGCGGCCCGCCTCCACGGGCCGGGTGGTCGTGGACGACGCCGCTCTCGCCGACGAGGGACAGCTGCTGGCCGGGGAGCTGGGGATGGCGTACGCCGGACAGACCGGTGCGCGCGCCGGCGACGTGGAACTGGACGTGACCGGCAGCGGTGACCAGGAGTCCTACGCCCTGACCGTCCGAGACGGGCGGGTCCGGATCACCGGCCCGGGCGAGGCCGGGGTCTTCTACGGCACCCGCACCCTCAAGCAGGAGGTGCACGGCGGCGGCACCGCGCCCGAGGGCGTCGTGCGTGACGCGCCGGACAGGCCCCGGCGCGGCCTCATGCTCGACATCGCCCGCAAGTACTACACGGCCAGGTGGATCGAGGACCGTATCCGGGAGCTGGGCGACCTCAAGTACAACGAGATGGGGCTGCACTTCTCCGACGACCAGGGCTTCCGTGTCGAGTCCTCCACGCACCCGGAGGTCGTGTCCGCCCAGCACCTTAGCAAGGCGGAGGTCAAGACCATCGTCGACCTCGCCGCGAGCAGGCACATCACGGTCGTCCCCGAGATCGACTCGCCCGGCCACCTGGGTGCCGTGATCGGCGCCCACCCCGACCTTCAGCTGCGCACCGCCTCCGGCGTCGCCGTACGCGGGGCGGTCGACATCTCCAAGCCGGCCGCCGCCAAGATCGTGGACGACCTCCTGAACGAGTACACGGGCGTGTTCCCGGGCGCCTACTGGCACCTGGGCGGCGACGAGTACCAGGCGCTCATGGCGGCGAACCCGGCCGCCTCCTATCCGCAGCTCGCCGCCGCCGCGAGGGCGAAGTACGGCCCGGGCGCGGGGGTGGCGGATCTGGCGACCGGCTGGCTCAACGACCGGGCGAACGTGGTACGCGGCCACGGCCGGACCATGCGCGCCTGGAACGACGGCTTCTACCGGTCGAGCACGGTGCAGCCGGCCAAGGACCTCCAGGTCGCCTACTGGACCGGCAAGGAGATCGGCGCCCGGCCGCCGGCGGACTACCTGGGCGCGGGCCGGCAGCTGATCAACTACAACGACGAGTACCTCTACTACGTGCTCGGCCAGCCGCAGACCTTCGTCTACCCCACCGGTCAGCGGATCTACGAACAGTGGACACCGCGGGTGGTCCGGGGCACGGCGGCGGTGCCCGCCCAGTACGACGGGCAGATCCTCGGCGGAGTGTTCGCGGTGTGGGGCGACCGTCCGAACGCGCAGACGCAGGACCAGGTGGCGGCCGGGATCCGGATGCCGCTGCGGGCGCTGGTCCAGAAACTGTGGGATCCGCGCCCGCCGGCGCTGTCCTGGACGCAGTTCCGGCAGCTGGCGGACCGTCTGGGATGACGACGCACCGGATGCCCGACTCGGCCGGGTCGGGCATCCGTTCGGCGGAATGCTGCATTCCGGGCGCGCGTCCGGTGCCGCTGTGGTCTATTCGGTACCCCGTGGCACAACCGCGGGCGCAATTGGCCGAAAACATCTCTTCGTGGTGCTCAGTCTGCAGGGCGGGGAGCCTCTGTGACACTCACGGTCCGTTGCACGCAGTAAGGGGAAGTGCGGGCTCCGTAGAGATGAGGCGCCCCGTCGAGGCGTTTCGAGGAGGCGTGATGAGCCTGGTGGACCTGATCGCACAGGCCGACGAGCGTGCACTCGCGGCAAGCGGACTGGCCTGTTTGGATCGGTGCGCTCCCCTCTTCGGAGGGGACGACGACGACGTCCTGCGCCCGCTGTGGGCGAGCCTCGCAGAAGGCCACGAGTGGGAGGCGCGCCTCGCCAAGGCGCGGGCCGGACTGGAGACGGGGGAGGGGGACGCCTCGGCCGCGGAGTGCTCCTCCGAGGCCGAGGCCGAGGCCGCGCGGCTCGCCCGCCGGATGCTGGACGAGGTTCCCGCCGAGCCGTCCGCCGACGCCCTGCGCCGGTGGGCCGACGCCTGCTCGGTCGCCGCGCTGCGGATCCACCAGCTGCTGGACCCCGCCGACGACGACGGCGAGGCCTCGGTGGCCGCCCACCGCGAGGGCCGCACGGACGGTATGTCGCCGCTGGTCGCCGCCGAACTGCGGCGCCAGGTGGCCGTCCTGGAACTGGTCACCGGCCACGGCGCGACCGGACTGCGGCAGGCCCGTGACGTGTCGACCGAGGGACGGCGCGTGCTGCGGGCCGTGGTCTCCCGCCGCGCCCGGGGCCGGTCCTAGCGAAACGGCCCCCAACTGCCCAAACGTCTTCCGTGAAAGGATTCTGTGCCCGTCCTGTGGGGCAGTGGGGCGGTCCTGCGCCGGAGTCGGGCACCCCTTCGGGACGGCGTGACGCTTCACGGCGGCAGGGCGCTCTTGTGGATGTGAACGCAACTGAGGTGACCAGGCCCCACGCCGCCACCAAGCCCGCGCGCTGGGCGGCCGACGTCGTCGCGGCTCTTCGCGAGGGCGCCCGGCTGCGGCTCGACTATTCGGCGCAGAGCCTGTGGCGGGTGGACCGGACGATCGAGGACATACGCCGTCAGGACGCGCCCTACGCCGCCGTGGAGACCGCGCTGCGCGGCTTCGGCGCCTACGCGGGCGAAGTGGTCGTGCGGCTGACCGGCGGCGAGTGGTGGGCGGCCGGCGGCGACCACTGGGTGCGCACCCCCGACGGCCGCCTGTGGGACCCGATCGACGAGGCCCGCCGCTGCTACCACGGCGACGGCTCGCTGCGGCTGCTGTGCCGGGACGCGGTGGGCGCGCCGCCGAAGGAGCCCGCCCACCGGGACGCCTGACGACCGGTGACGTTCAGACGACCGGTGACATTTATCTGCGAACGGACGCTGATGACCTTGAGGGCGTGAGCATGACCGGCGTGCCGCAGATGTGGGGACGCGAGACCACTCGCCACGAACGAGGACAGCGTTGGGCCAGGGAGGGGAACCCCGCCGCGGGCAGGCGTACGACGGGGAGCTGGGCACGGCCGTCGCACGGGCCCAGCGGGGGGACGAGGCCGCCTTCGCGGTGGCGTACCGGATCGTGCAACCGGGACTGCTCGGCTATCTGCGCGGGCTCGTCGGCGACGACGCGGAGGACGTGGCGTCCGACGCCTGGCTGGAGATCGCCCGTGATCTCGGGCGGTTCAAGGGCGACGGCGCCGGCTTCCGCGGCTGGACCGCGACCATAGCCCGCCACCGCGCGTACGACCATCTGCGCCGGCTGCGGGTCCGCCCCCGCTCCGCGGCACTCGACAGCGACGCCCTCCAACTGCCCGGCCGTCACGACACCCACGAGCAGGCCCTGGAGTCCCTGACCACCGAGCACGCCCTGCATCTGATCTCCCGGCTGCCGCGCGATCAGGCGGAGGCGGTGCTGCTGCGCGTGGTGGTCGGCCTCGACGCACCCGCGGCCGCCCGGGTTCTCGGGAAGCGCCCCGGCGCGGTCCGCACCGCCGCCCACCGGGGCCTGAAGCGGCTCGCGCGCGAACTCGCCGCCCCGGGTGTGACGGAAGACGGCAACGGGACGCTGGGGGAGTCGGAGTGAGCGCGAGGATGGCGCGGGGCGGGGACGGACACGGTCATGGGTGAGCGACACGACGGCGACGGGGACACGGCCCGTCCTCCCGTACGCCCTGGCCCCCAGGCACGGACGGCCGACGCCCTGCGCGTCGCGTTACGGTCCCGGCGCCTGGACCCGGAGGCGGAGGAGCGGGCCCTCGCCGCCTTCCGGGACGCCCGCAAGCGGCGGCAGGGTCCCAGGCCGGTGCACACCCGGCGGCGCGACGACTGGCGTCCGTACGCCGGGCGCCGGGTGGGCCGTTCGCTGCGCACGCTGCTCGCCGTGCTCCTGTCCGGCGCGACACTCGGCGGAGTCGCCGTGGCGGCGGTGGGCGACCTGCCGCCGGACCCCGCGCCGCGGCGGCCCGCTCCCTCGCCGGCGCCGCGGGTCCCGGGACCCCCGCAGCGTACGAGCGGCACCGACCCGGCGGGCGAAACCCCCGAGTCGGGTGAACAGTCCGGGACGGACGCACCGCCGCCGGCGTCCCCGGGCCCGGGCGGGGCGACGCGGAAGGCGGCCGGCAAGGCGGCCGACAAGGCGGCAAAGGCCACGAAGAAGTCCGACCGCGAGTCCGCCCGAGCGGCGGCCAAGGCGGCGAAGAAAGCGGTCAAGGCGAAGAGGGCCGACAAGCCCGCGAAGCACACGGACAAGCCCCGGAAGCACACGGATAAGCCCCGCAAGCGCACGGACAAGCCCGCGAAGAAGGCCGGCAAGCGCACGGAGAAGACCGACAAGCGCACGGAGAAGACCGGCAAGCGCACGGAGAAGACCGACAAGCGCACGGAGAAGACCGACAAGCGCACGGAGAAGACCGACAAGCGCACGGAGAAGACCGACAAGCGCACGGAGAAGACCGACAAGCGCACGGAGT